>NZ_VPED01000020.1:0-57993 GCF_013417335.1 Acinetobacter sp. YH16031 | reverse complement strand
CTTCTTGAGTAAGATGAGTATAGTTCATGATGCAACTTTGACTTTGGTCGGTCGGAAGCAAAATGCTAGCTCATCTTGCTTCCTTCCAATAATTTAATCTCTGTTGCACTTCATTTGAGAATCCAAGAAGCTAAAACCTAAATTTTTGACTTAGTAATCAAAGCTAAAGTGTTCTGATACCAGTGAAGTCATGGTTTTTGATGGGTTCACCATCGCTTCAGCATGGCCTTGGGCACGTGGCAATAAACGCTCAAAGTAGAAATCAGCAGTTTTGATCTTCGCTTTGTAGAACTCTGGAACTTCTGCACCATCACCGGCAACCAGTTTCGCTGAAGCCACCGCAGCTTGTTGTGCCCAGAAGTAAGCCATCATCACATAGCCCGAGAACATCAGGAAGTCCACAGAAGCAGAGGATACGATGTCACGGTCTTTACGTGCTGCCAGCATGATGCGTACAGTTAACGCGTTCCACTGTGCACATAGCTTGGTCAGATCCCAGGCAAAACGGCGCATGTATTTATTGCGTGCATGCTGACCACAGAATTTCAGAATTTCAGCGGTGTAATCACGAATCACTTTACCTTTAGAGGTGAGCAGAACTTTACGACCGATCAGGTCAAGCGCCTGAACGCCAGTCGTTCCTTCGTACAGGGTAGAGATACGTGAGTCACGAACGATTTGCTCCATGCCCCATTCTTTGATGTAACCATGACCACCAAATACTTGCATACCGTGGTTTGCTGCTTCATAACCCATTTCAGTCAGGAAGCCTTTTAAAATAGGGGTATAGAAACCTAAGTGATCATCCTGCTGTTCAAATTCAGCAGTATCACCACGCAGCAGGGCATCATTCATGTTATCCGCGATTTGTGCAGCATGATAGATCATGGCACGACCACCTTCAGCAATCGCTTTCTGGGTCAACAGCATACGGCGTACATCGGCATGGTGGATGATCGCATCCGCTACTTTTTCTGGATCTTTTTTACCAGACAGGGCACGCATCGACATGCGTTCTTTGGCATATGGCAATGCACCCTGGAAAGACAGTTCTGCATGACAGATACCTTGGATTGCGGTACCAATACGCGCGGTATTCATGAAGGTAAACATGGCATGCAAGCCTTTATTTGGCTCACCAATCAAATAACCTACTGCATTGTCAAAGTTCAGTACAGCGGTTGCAGAGGCACGGATCCCCATCTTGTGTTCAATTGAACCACAGTTCACGGCATTGCGTTCACCGATACCGCCATCTTCAGTAGCAATGAATTTCGGTACGATAAACAGGGAAATGCCTTTGGTGCCTTGTGGCGCATCTGGAAGACGTGCCAAAACGATGTGCACGATATTTTCAGTTAAATCATGTTCACCCGCAGAAATGAAGATTTTGGTACCAGAAATCGCATAAGTACCATCAGCTCGCGGTTCTGCTTTAGTTTTTACCTGACCTAGGTCGGTACCGCATTGTGGCTCAGTCAGGCACATGGTTCCTGACCAGGTACCTGCAACCAGATGCGGTAAATAGGTATTTTTCTGTTCATCAGTACCATACTGGATGATGGTATTGATACAGCCCACGCTCAAACCTGGATACATCTGGAAAGACCAGTTTGCTGTACCCATCATTTCGGATTTGATCAGGTTTAAAGACATCGGCAGGTTTTGACCGCCAAATTCTTCAGGATAAGACAGACCTTGCCAGCCACCTTGCACGAACTGATCATAAGCTTCCTTGAAGCCTTTAGGTGTGCGTACTTCGCCATTTTCAAAATGACAGCCTTCTGCATCGCCGGTCTGGTTCAGTGGAGAAAGTACATTTTCACAGAAATCTGCCGCACCTTCTAGAATCATGTCTACCGTATCTGCATCGGCATATTCGCCATTTGACAGTTTTTGGTAATGTGCAGGGTAATCAAGCACTTCATTCATTAAGAAGCGAATATCACGTAAAGGAGCTTTATATGCTGGCATGCGTTTAATCCTGATTAAAATAGTTTTGGATTATCTGTATCGATTCTATGATTATTCACATTGGGGATAAAAAAACATTGATAAAGACAACAAATAAAAATGTCAGAAAAGCGAATCGAGAAGATCAGACAAGTTTAAAGATTAAATAACGGAACTCTCCATCTTCAAATAAGGCACTTATATTGAAAAATGCATATCTGTCTGGACTTTAATCAATATTTAGGGAGATTGTCTAGGGGTATTTTTGTATGAATTGTACACAAATATGGAAGTTCAATCATTGGATAAATCATGTCATTAAATCCAATTTAATTTTATTGTTTTTAATGAAAGGAAAAGAGTGAACGGATTAATGACTAACCCGTTCACCTCAAAAAGATTCAGAATTAAAGAAAATCTTTCAACTCAGGTTTTACTCCGTTCCAGATATAAAAAGATTCAATGGCCTGACCGACTAGCATGCCGAAACCTTCAGAAGTAGGGACGCCACGGGCTTGAGCTTGATCCAGAAAAGTGGACGGTTTGCCATAGGCCATTTCATAGGCATGTTTAAACTGTAGAGCTTCAGGTAGTACCAGCGTATCACCGCTAAGACTGGCAGAAGTCGCATTAATCACAATATCAAACTCACCGGCTAAATCAGTTAAGGCAATAGCTTGTAACTCCGCCTGAGGCACAGCGTCTTTTAGATCGGCAACCAGTTGTTCTGCACGTGACAAAGTACGGTTAGCAATGACAATCTTCTTCACACCAGCTTGTACCAATGGATAGATAACGCCGCGGGTCGCGCCACCAGCACCAATAATCAGGATATCGGTATTTTCCAGAGTCCAATCAAGAGCACGAATAGCCTCGACTAAGCCTTGTCCGTCAGTATTATCGCCATGCAGAATGCCATCTTTCATCCATAGAGTATTAACGGCTTTGGCGATTTTGGCGCGTTCGGTAAGGATCTGGCACTGGGCAAAGGCCTGTTCTTTGAAAGGCACAGTCACATTCATGCCAAGACCGCCCTGAGCAAAAAATTCCTGAATATTGGCTGTGAAACCATCCAGTGGGGCAAGGCGTTTGGTATAGGTCAGATCGATCCCGGTTTTGGCAGCGAAAGCCTGATGCAGTTCAGGAGAGCGTGATTGTTCGATGGGGTTGCCAATAACGGCAAATTGCTTGCTCATTTCACCATGTCCATGTACGGAAATGGCCATTAATATACGTGAAAATGCAGGAGGGCTAAAGCCTATCAGCAGTGAAAAGCAGGCTAAAGATTAAAGGTTTAGGAACTACAGATCTCAATAATATGTTCAACAAAAAGCAAGGCCATACTAAATAAGGTTCCTGCAATTGTGAGGACACTCACAAAAATGGCAACTACATCTAAAATCAGGTTATGACTGATGACAGCGGTACTAATCGCACTAATACCAAGCGCCAGAAATAGCCAAAAGGCCAACGTAGCAGGATTAAGGTGAAGCTTAAACATTGTTATTTTTACCTAGCAGAATTTATCTTTATCAGAGTCAAGATCAAGGAGTAGATCCTGAAATATCTTTCTGAGTTGCAGTATAGAGGATTTATCCATTAAAAAAGCCCTCCATCTGAGGGCAATTTGTATTTAAATATTTTGATTGCTTTATTTTGTTTTTAATTCTGTTAACCAGTCATGTGGTTTAAGGTAGTAATCGGTCAAACGTTTTTCTGGCGATCCTTCAGCCCATTCCGGGCGGTATAACCAGCCGGTAAGAGGTGGCAGGCTGACTAGAATTGATTCAATCCGGCCACCAGTCTGCAGGCCAAATAGTGTGCCACGGTCATATACCAGATTGTATTCCACATAACGGCCACGACGATACAGCTGGAAATCACGTTGTGCTTCAGTATATGGCTTATCCTGATTGCGCTGGAAAATTGGCAGAATTGCTTCGAGATAACCATTGCCTACAGCCTGTATATACTGAAAACAGGTTTCAAAATCCCATTGATTCAGGTCATCAAAGAATAGGCCACCGACACCGCGCTGCTCATCACGGTGTTTTAGATAGAAATAATCATCACACCATTTTTTATGTTCTGGATAAACCTCTTCGCCAAAAGGCGCACAGAGATCATGCGCGGTCTGGTGCCATGACAGCACATCTTCATCATTTGGATAGAAAGGAGTGAGGTCAAAACCGCCACCAAACCACCAGATCGGATCCTGACCTTCTTTTTCCGCCACAAATAAACGTACATTGGCATGTGAGGTCGGGACATTCGGATTTTTAGGATGGATGACTAAAGATACACCCATGGCTTGAGCTTTAGCTCCGGCTATATTCGGATGGCGTTCAGTGGCAGAAGCGGGCAGTTTGGAAATATTGATGTGAGAGAACATCACACCGCCTTTTTCAATCACCGTACCATTTTGCAGCACGCGTGAACGGCCGCCGCCACCTTCAGGACGTTCCCAGTCATCAATCACAAATTCGGCTGTACCGCCACCGGCACGTTCCTGCTGTTCCAGCGCGGCACAAATCCGGGCTTGCAGGTCGAGGAGAAAATCGCGAACGCGTTGAATATCTGCAGAGGTAGGATGCTGCATCAGAACCCTCATAGGGAAATAAAAAGACTGCTTACATCAAAGCATAAAATGGCCTAAAAATTAAGGTGTTTTTCTGGATGCTCACCATCTGTAACAACATTCAACCTAATGTTTTAGAAGGATGTGTAGAGCATTAAATCCGACCAGACTACTAGGTTGAATTCTTTTTTTGAGCTCCGCACAATAACCTCAAAAGCGCTTATGCAGCGCATTAACCTGACTGATAAGGTGGTAGGCATTCATGACTGTGCAGGCAAATTCTCTCATTCAAAAATATAATGTCCCCGGTCCTCGCTACACCAGTTATCCAACCGTACCTTATTGGGAAGAGTCAGGATTTTCACTAGAGCTTTGGAAGCAGACACTAAAACGTTCTTTTCAGGAGTCGAATGCGACTGAAGGAATCAGCCTGTATATCCATCTGCCATTTTGTGAAAGTTTATGTACCTTCTGTGGCTGTCATAAACGGGTGACCAAACGTCATGAAGTCGAGCAGCCTTATATACAAGCTGTGCTGAAAGAATGGGAGCTGTATTATGAGTTATTAGAAGAAAAACCCATCATCAAAGAAATTCACCTCGGTGGTGGGACACCGACGTTCTTTTCCATTGGACATTTAACCCAACTCATTCAAGGTATTTTGTCCAAAGCCGAGATTGCAGCAGAACATGAATTCAGCTTCGAAGGTCATCCAAACAATACCACGCGTGAGCATTTGCAAGGCTTATATGACTTGGGCTTTCGTCGGGTCAGTTATGGCGTGCAGGATTATAATGAAACCGTACAAAAAGCCATTCACCGCATTCAACCTTATGACAATGTTAAACAGGTGACTGAATGGGCACGTGAAATTGGTTATGAATCGATTTCGCATGATCTGGTTTTTGGTCTGCCATTTCAAAGTCTGGATGATGTTTTAAATACTATTGATCAGACCAATTCATTGTTACCAGACCGTCTGGCCTTATATAGCTATGCACATGTGCCTTGGATTAAAGGGAATGGCCAGCGCGGTTTTAAAGATGCGGATGTGCCAAAAGATGAGATCAAGCGCCAATGTTATGAAGAGGGTAAGAAAAAGCTCCTAGCGCATGGTTATCATGAAATTGGTATGGATCATTTCGCGCTAGAAAAAGACAGCATGTACCAATCCTTTCAATCCGGAACTTTGCACCGCAATTTTATGGGTTATACCGCGTCTAAAACTCAGGTGATGATCGGACTCGGAATTTCTTCGATTAGTGATAGCTGGTATAGCTTTGCGCAGAATGTGAAAATCATTGAAGAATATTATGAACTGCTAGAGCAGAATCAGATTCCAGTGGTAAAAGGCCATATCCTGACTCAGGAAGATCTGATTATTCGTAAACATATCCTGAACCTGATGTGTAGCTTTACTACTTCTTGGGCAAAACCTGACATGCAGTTTGCTGAAATTGATGAAGTTCTAAAGCAGCTTGAGGAAATGCAGCAGGATCAGCTGATCAAAATTGAAGACTCTTCAGTCACGATTTTGGAGAAAGGGAAACCATTTGTACGCAATATTTGCATGGCTTTTGATTTACGTTTAAAGCGTCGTATGCCAGAGAACCGGATTTTCTCGATGACGATTTAAGAATCCCTCTTAGGATCTTATAAATCCCTCCAAACCTCCCTTTAAAAAAGGGAGGCTTCCCTATACTTATATAAAAGGAAATTTCCCCTCTTTGAAAAAGAGGGGGCAGGGGGAGATTCTTTTAAAAATCTTCCTTCTGATACATATGCGCCATACGCTCATGCTTGGTTTTGAGGTATTGCTCATTGAATGGATTCAGACCCACAGTGAGTGGTACACGGTCCACTACATTAATGCCTTGCTCTTTCAGTGCATCAATTTTTAAAGGGTTGTTGGTAATCAGGCGGACGGCTTTTACACCTAAGTGATCTAGCATGATGCTGCACATATCATATTGACGTGCATCTGCAGGTAAATTCAGCATCAGATTGGCATCGACCGTATCATGGCCCTGGTCTTGCAAGGCATATGCACGGATTTTATTGGTCAGGCCAATTCCGCGTCCTTCCTGACGTAAATAAAGAATGACACCGCGACCCACTTCATTAATCAGTTTTTGTGTTGCCTGGAGTTGAGGGCCACAGTCGCATTTTAATGAAGCAAAGGCATCACCGGTTAAACATTCAGAATGTACACGGACCAGCACAGGTTCATCACTTGGTTCTTCGAGGCCTTTGGAAAGCGCGACATGTTCTTCGCCAGTCTTAGGGTCTTGAAAAACAGTAATTTTAAATTCACCATGAGCGGTCGGTAATCTTGAAGTTGCGACAAATTCGATAGGCACAGCTGAACCCGTAAAATCCTAATAAAGTAGCTAAAGTATAGCGTAATGCTTAAACATTAGTAGAATTGCTCAGCTGAATTTATGAAGAACATTTTCTTTTTTGTAGAAAGCGAACGATAATAGTTGATAAATAGTAAGATTATTCAGGATAATCGTAGCCTGCAAATTTTTCACCCCGACGAGATCGCTGTTTAATATTGCATCGCTAGAAGCGTAGCTGAATTGAAGCTGCTACAATTCAACTATATGATCGGTTATTCCCCATTGACCTAGCTTAAGATTTTGCCAGGCTTTAGAAGGCTTTGCCATATATGCTGTATACAGAAATACCAACTCAACGCCCTGTAACACCGTTGCTTGATGCGATCGATCATCCTGAGCAACTGCGTGCACTCGAGCAAAGCCAGCTCACACAAGTGGCGGATGAGTTACGTCAATTCATTTTGTATGCTGCGGGTCAGAGTGGTGGACACTTTGGGGCCAATCTGGGTGTGATTGAGCTTACTGTCGCTTTACATTACTGCTTTAATACGCCACATGATCGCCTGATCTGGGATGTGGGTCATCAGGCTTATCCGCATAAGGCGTTGACCGGACGTCGTGAACAGCTCACTACAATCCGTGCCAAAGATGGCCTGGCTGCATTTCCAGCGCGTGAAGAATCCGAATTTGATACTTTTGGGGTAGGGCATTCATCTACCGCAATTTCTGCTGGTCTCGGCATGGCTTTGGCACGCCGTTATCAGAACAATCCGTGTGAAGTCGTATCAATCATTGGTGATGGCGCCATGACAGCAGGTATGGCCTTTGAAGCTATGAATGATGCTGTGGCACATCAGGCTGACTTGATGGTGGTTCTGAATGACAATGATATGTCGATTTCATGTAGTACTGGTGGTTTTGCCAAGCATCTCGCTGCAATTTGGGAGCGTGGCGAATTCGTCAATGTGACTGAAGATGGTGAGGCTTATGTACAGCCACATCCGGAATGGCTATATAACTCACGTTTACATCAAGCTGCAACTGATGCCGCAGATAACCTGTTTAAAGCCATTGGTTTTGATTATTTTGGTCCTTATGATGGCCATGATGTCAAACAACTGGTACACGTCTTTAAAGCCTTGAAAAAACGTAAAGGTCCGCGTCTAATTCATATCTATACCAAAAAAGGTAAGGGCTTTGCACCAGCAGAATGTGACCAGATTAAATACCATGCGATTAGTAAACTCAATGCAGTTGCAGTAGCTAATCCAGCACCGAAATATTCCGATGTATTTGGACAATGGTTATGTGATGAAGCAGCACAGGATAAACGCCTATTGGCGATTACTCCGGCGATGTGTGAAGGTTCAGGTATGGTGCAGTTTGCCAAAGAATACCCTGAACGTTTCTTTGATGTGGCCATTGCAGAACAACATGCAGTGACGCTTGCCGCTGGTATGGCTTGTGAAGGTTTAAAACCGGTCGTCGCAATTTATTCAACTTTCCTGCAACGGGGATATGACCAGTTGGTGCATGATGTAGCGCTGCAAAATCTGGATGTGACGTTTGGGATCGATCGTGCCGGTCTGGTTGGTGAAGATGGTCCAACGCATGCCGGCGCCTATGATTATGCCTATATGCGTACCATTCCGAATCTGGTGATCATGGCACCAAAAGATGAGAATGAATGCCGTCAGATGTTGCATACGGCTTATCTGTATCATGGTCCGGCAGCAGTGCGTTATCCGCGCGGGAATGGACTGGGTGTGGAAATCCAGAAAACCATGACCGAGATGCAGATCGGTCAGGCAGAATTGTTGCTCAGTCTGAACGAACAATATGATGAATATGTTTCAATTCTAGCGTTCGGTAGTCGGGTTCAAGCCGCAGTTGAAGCCGCTCAAGTATTTGCCAGCAAACATGAGGTGGGTGTACGCGTGGTAAATATGCGTTTCATCAAACCACTGGATACCAAAATGTTAAACCAGCTGGCCCATTCTACCAGCCTGTTTGTCACTGTTGAAGAACATGCAGTTATGGGCGGCGCAGGAAGTGCAGTGAATGAGTATCTGGCTGAAGCTCAAATCGTTAAACCAATCCTGAATCTAGGTTTAGCGGATAACTTTATGGCACAAGCAACACATAGCCAGATGTTGCAGCAGGCAGGACTTGATAGCCAAGGCATTGAAAAATCAATCAATGAGGCCTGGTCAAAGCTAGGTCAAAGCGTTCTGTTATAAACGCTTAAAAAGTTTCGACACATTTTTTCCCAAAAAGCCCGGATATTTGCTAAAATATGCGGGCTTTTATGCATTATTCTTTATCAGTATCTTCAAATTTGTAGTGGGTGTTCAATGGAACCTATGGTGGTGATGGCTGCGCGTGCGGCTCAATTAGTTGGTCAAGAGCTTTTAAAAGCGCATCAAAATCGTCATAAACTCGATCTGCAAGTCGAAGAAAAAGGCATTGATGGTCCGGTAACGCGTGTAGATCGTTATCTGGAACAGTTGACCATCGATACTCTACGTAAAAGCTATAAAAATCACAGTTTCCTTGGTGAAGAATTTGGTCTGCAAGAAGGTAAAGGTCACGACGCTGATTGGTGTTGGGTGATCGATCCACTTGATGGCACACTAAACTTTATCAACGGTTTTCCGCATTTCTGTATCTCTATCGCAGTTCAGCACAAAGGTGTAACTCAGCACGGTGTTATTTATGACCCTGTGAAAGATGAGCTATTCTCTGCGAGCCGTGGTCGTGGTGCGATGCTGAACCAGCGCCGTATCCGTGTAAATGTTAAAGACAGTTTGAACAATACTTTCTTGGCAGTAGGTCATGCTTACCGTACTAAACGTAACGGTGAAGTAGTCTCTTATGCCAAGAATCATTTTGATGCATTGCTCAATGTGACTGAAGCAGGTGCACAATTCCGTCGCGGTGGTTCAGCTGCCTTGGATCTGGCTTATGTAGCTGCTGGTCGTCTTGATGGTTACTTCGAGCTAGGCTTGAAACCT
This sequence comes from Acinetobacter sp. YH16031, assembly GCF_013417335.1. NCBI lineage: Bacteria > Pseudomonadati > Pseudomonadota > Gammaproteobacteria > Moraxellales > Moraxellaceae > Acinetobacter > Acinetobacter sp. YH16031. The sequence goes on along the minus strand of NZ_VPED01000020.1, from coordinate 48,106 downwards.
TGGGATATTGCAGCAGGCGAGTTAATCGTGAAAGAAGCGGGCGGTACTGTGGTTGATGCACGTGGTGGTAGCGATTCTATGGAAAATGGTCAAGTTTTGGCTTGTTCAATGAAAATGCTGAAACCTCTTATGCAAGCAGTTGTTCCTGCTTGGGGTGAGGCAGCGAAATAATCGGGTTTAACGCCGTAAATCGAATATTAAAAAGGTATCTCTCGGGATGCCTTTTTTATTTTTGAAAATAATTACGTGATAAATATCTTAATATTTAGATGATTCACAGCCTTGATAAAAAAAATTGACCGGCTGGAGAATTAATTACATTTCTTTTCTTGTTTAAGTCTTGGAAATTGATGAAGAAATTAGCAGTTAAACAAAATAATCTGAAAAGCAGATGACTTTATGAATAATCCTGCTATAATCTGCGCACGCACTTAATTTCTGTTCGTTACCTGAACATTTCTCTTCTTATCATTGTGTATGCGCGTGCGGTCCAAAGAGAGGACGATATCTCGCGCCCCAATCGCTAAAGCGATTCCTTCAGGTTATGCCGTAATCATGCGTGCGTTATATCACATCGTCGTTACTCGGATCGCCGCTGAATCATCTCTTTTCAGCGTTTAATTGCTGTACCGCTTTTTGTCGATGTCCATTTGACTTTATTTTTAATGGAGCACCCAATTTCCGGGTGGAATACTCTATGAGCAAAACTTTTGCTGAATTTTCTTTGCATGAATCGTTACAACAAGCCCTTCAAGGCTTAGGTTTTACTACTCCGACTCCTGTACAAGAACAATCTATCCCTGCTGCACTAGAAGGTAAAGACCTTTTAGTATCTAGCCAGACAGGTTCGGGTAAAACCGCTGCGTTCCTTCTCCCAACTTTGAACGCACTTGCTAACCAAGATACTTTCGTACCATTTAAAGAACGTATGAAAGCGGTGACTCAACCGACTATTCTGGTGATTTCACCAACTCGTGAATTGGCACAACAAGTATGCCAAGACGCGATCGCATTTGTACGTCACATGAAAGGTGTTCGTATTGCTGCAATTATGGGTGGTATGCCTTTTGGTAAACAAATCCAGCAGTTAAAAGGTGCACAGGTTGTTGTAGCAACTCCAGGCCGTTTACTTGATCTTGTTAACCGTCGTCAAATCAAACTTGACAAAGTTGACTCGCTGATCGTCGACGAAGCTGACCGTATGCTGGATCTTGGCTTCTCTGAAGACCTAGAAGCAATCGGTGACTTGGCTGCAAACCGTAAACAAACACTGATGTTCTCTGCAACTTTCGCTCCACGTATCATTACGCTTGCTGAACGCATGATGAATGAGCCAGAGCGTATTGCAATTGAAACTGGTCACTCTACCAATACTGACATTACCCAGACTTTACACTGGACTGATGGCTTTGAGCACAAGAAAAAACTTCTTACTCACTGGTTAAACGAAGAAGATGTTGATCAGGCAGTGGTCTTTGCTTCTACTCAAGAAGATACAGATATGCTGGCTGAAGAACTTGCTGAAGCAGGTTTATCAGTTGTTGCTCTGCATGGTGCGATGCCACAAACCGTTCGTAACCGTCGTCTGCGCAGTATCCGTGAAGGTCGTGCAAAAATCCTGGTTGCAACTGACGTTGCAGCACGTGGTCTAGACGTACCGACAATCTCTCACGTGATCAACTTTGGTCTTCCTATGAAGAACGAAGACTATGTACACCGTATCGGTCGTACAGGTCGTGCGGGCCGTACCGGTAAAGCAATTACTTTAGCGACTTATCGTGAACGCGGTAAAATCCGTGCACTAGAAGACTTCCTTGAAGCTCGTCTAAATGTATCTGAAATTGAAGGTCTTGAGCCATCTCCACCTCCTGCACGCGGTAGCCGTGATGGCGCTGGTCGTGGTCGTGGCGGTCGTCGTGATGGCGGTCGTGGCTTCGGTGGTGGTCGTCGTTTCGAAGGCGAGAGCAACTTCAAACGTCGTGAAGGTGGTGATGACCGTCCACGTCGTAGCTTCGATGACAAACCTCGTGGCGAACGTCCTGCGTTCGGTGGCGAAGATCGTCCACGTCGTGACTTCAACAGCGATCGTCCACGTCGTGAAGGTGGTTTCAGTGATCGTTCACGTCGTGACTTCAATGAAGACCGTCCACGTCGCGAGTTTAACAATGATCGTCCACGTCGTGACTTTGGTGACCGTCCTCGTTTCGAAGGTAATGATGACAACCGCGGTAACCGTGTAGATTACAAACCACGTCGTGAAGGTTCATTTGGTGACCGTCCAAAACGTGATTTCGGTGATCGTCCTGCTCCACGTCATGAAGGTTCTTTCGGTGACCGTCCTAAACGTGATTTTGGTGATCGTCCTGCTCCACGTCGTGAAGGTGGTTTCGGTGACCGTCCTAAACGTGATTTCGGTGATCGTCCAGCACGTTCATTCGGTGATGACCGTCCAAAACGTGACTTTGGTGACCGTCCAGCGCGTCGCAACTTTGATGACAAGCCACGTGGCGAGCGTTCATTCGGTGAAGATCGCCCACGTCGTAAATTCAATGACTAATTGAATAACGTCTGAAAAAAAACCAGCCTGAGTGCTGGTTTTTTTTATGCATTGATTTTTTGTTTTTTCAGCATAAAATGCCTACTTCATCAACTTTTTCTGAGTTTATGATGATCCGTAACCTGAAAACGTCTTTTTATAGTCTTTCATATTATTGAGGGGTACATGTCCTACATTGCGGTAACTTTGCTTTTGTGCAATCTGATTTATTATGTATATCGTTTTTTAAATGGATCATAGTCTGTTAAAATCGCGTCGAAATAAAATTTTTGATTACTAGAAATATATGGCCAAGCATGGAGCATTATGTTTTCCATGAACTTGACCCTTCATTTTCAAATGCTAACATGTTGAACTTCGTTCTTTTGTCATATGCATGCTGAAAAAATGCAGGAATAAACTCAGCTATGAAAAATCAAACAGCGCAGGATCCTCAGTCTTTGATTGAAGTCAAGAATTTGAGTTTCAAGCGGGGTGAGCGTGTAATTTATGACGATGTCAGTTTAAACATTCGTCGTGGGCAGATTACCGCCATTATGGGACCTTCCGGAACTGGTAAAACCACTTTATTAAGATTGATCGGCGGGCAACTGACGCCTGAACAGGGTCAGGTTTTACTGGACGGTAAAGATATTGCCAAGATGTCCCGTTCCGAGCTTTTTTCCGCACGTGCACGTATGGGGATGCTGTTCCAAAGTGGTGCTCTGTTTACCGACATGAGCGTCTATGAAAATGTTGCCTTTCCGATTCGTGCGCATACCAAATTGCCTGAACATTTGATTGCTGAAATCGTGGCTTTGAAACTCGAATCAGTAGGACTGCGTGGGGCAGAGCAGATGATGTCTTCAGAGTTGTCTGGCGGGATGAATCGTCGTGTCGCATTGGCTCGTGCGATTGCACTGGACCCGGAGCTGATCATGTACGATGAGCCTTTTGCCGGGCAGGATCCGATTGTGATGGGTGTTTTGACCCGACTGATCCGCTCTCTACGTGAAGCATTGGATTTAACGACCATTATTGTTTCACATGATGTGGCAGAGACTTTATCGATTGCTGATTACATCTATGTGGTCGCAGAAGGCAAAATTCAGGGTGAGGGCACAGCAGATGAATTGAAAAATCATCCTTCAGCTTTTGTGCAGCAGTTCCTAACCGGTTCGGTTGAAGGCCCGGTAGATTATCAGTTTAGTCATCAGGCTTATTTAAGTGGTGAGGTACGTTCATGAATGCCATTGCTGCCTTAGGTAGACGCGTTATTGAACGTGTTCAGGGAATTGGTGTTGCAACACTGATGCTGTTGCAGATTCTCTTTTCCATGCCGACCTGGATTGGAGTAAAGCTGTTTGTTTATCAGATGTATCGGGTCGGGGTACTGTCACTCTTAATCATTGCGGTATCTGGCCTGTTTATTGGTTCAGTACTCGGTTTGCAGATGTATACCATCCTGTCGACCTTCGGTAGTGAAGCGATGCTTGGTACTGCAGTGGCTTTAACCTTGTTACGTGAATTGGCACCTGTGGTTGCTGCCTTACTATTTGCTGGTCGTGCCGGTTCTGCCTTAACTGCCGAAATTGGTTTGATGAAAGCGACCGAGCAATTATCCAGTATGGAAATGATCGGGGTCGATCCCTTAAAACGGGTGATTTCACCACGCCTTTGGGCCGGTATTTTTAGCTTGCCCATGCTCTCAGTGATCTTTGCTGCGGTCGGGATTATGGGCGGAAAAATGGTGGGTGTTGATTTTCTGGGTGCAGATGAAGGCGCATATTGGAGTGGCATGGAAAGTACCGTGCGATTCTATAAAGATGTCCTGAATGGCACCATTATCAAGAGTTTTGTTTTCGCATTAATTTGTACCTGGATCGCGGTTTATCAGGGTTATGCCTGTGAACCAACATCAGAAGGTATCGCAACTTCTACAACACGTACGGTCGTCTATTCTTCGCTGTGCGTATTAGGTTTTGATTTCGTGTTGACTGCGGTCATGTTCGGAGGTATTTAATGAAATCACGTACTAGTGAGCTGGCCGTTGGTGTTTTTGTCATTCTTTTCGGTATCGCCCTGTTTTTTTTGGCGATGCGTGTCAGCGGTTTGGTAGGCACCAATATTTCTGATAGCTATCAGATGACAGCGACTTTTGAAAATGTAAATGGCATCAAGCCACGCGCTAAAGTTGCTTTAAGTGGGGTGAAAGTCGGTCAGGTTGATAAAATTACGCTGGATCCGGTGACCCGTTTAGCCACTGTCCATATGACGCTGGATGGCTCTCTGACTTCTTTTAATGCCGAGCAGCTCAAGCAGGTTCAGCAGGAAGCATTGGAAGAGTTACGTTATAGTTCAGACTATACCGCAGCCGATCCTGCGCAACAAAAAACAATGGAAAAACAACTATTAGATAACATGAAATCCATCACCAATATTGATGAAGATGCTTACATTATGGTAGCAACAAATGGTTTATTGGGTGAAAAGTATCTGAAAATTATTCCAGGTGGCGGTCTGACTTACTTGAAACGTGGTGAGCAGATTGCGAACACTCAAGGCACCATGGAAATTGAAGATTTAGTGACGAAATTTATTACCGGTGGTGCCGGAAAATCGTCAGATAGTCAGGAAAGTGCCTCAGAAGAAGCTGCATTTTCAGAAACAACAGATGCAGAACCTGCATTTGTTGAATAACAGATTGAGGAGATTTGAGTGAAGACTTTAGTAAAACAAACGCTTGCTGCAAGCATTCTTTCAACAATGGTTGCTGGTACAGTGTTTGCTGCACCGTCTGAAGCCCCACCTGCTTTTATTAAAAGAGTTGCAGACAATTTGATTGATCGTCTTAAAACCGATCATGCTAAATTGCAGAATAATCCTGCGCTTGTGAAAACGATTGTTCGTCAGAATCTTGACCCGTATATCGATTCACAATCGTTTACCCGGATTGTGATGGGGACTTATGCGACCAATCAGTATAGTACTGCGGCGCAGCGTGCACAGTTTGAAAAGAACTTCCGTGAAACCCTGATTGAAAATTATGGTACGGCTTTCTCTAAGTTCAGTAACCAGACTTACAGCGTTCGTCCTTATAAGGCAACTAACAGCAAAAATCCTGTGGTGACTATCGACTTTAATAACAAAGGCGAGAAAATCCCGGTTGCTTTCCAGCTGGTTGATAAAGGTTCACAATGGAAAATCCGTAACATCAATGTTTCTGGTATTGACCTAGGTCTGCAGTTCCGTAACCAGTTTGCGGCTACAGTAAAACGTAATGGTGGTAATCTGGATAAAGCCATTGCCAACTTCAAGCCAGATGCAGAAGCGGCGATTGACAAGAAAAAATAAGATAGGTGAGCTGTGATTCAATTCAATAATCAGGAACTACAGGTTTCAGGCAAGATTGACGCTGACAATGCGCAGAACTATTACCTAGATGGTTTGCGTGTTATTCAGTCACAGGATAAATTTCCTGTGGTAGTTAATCTGGCTGGTCTTGAGCAGGGTAGTACTTTGGCTTTGGCCGTTCTGGTGCGCTGGTTGCGCCAGACCCCGCAAGCACGAGGGCTACAGTTTAAAGCAGTTCCTGAGAAAATGATGAAGATCATTCAGGCCTGTCATTTGCAGGATGATTTACAGATCATTCAGTAAATAAAAAAGCACCGAAAGGTGCTTTTTTATTGCCGGTATATTTTAAAAAAGTTCCTCTCTTTCTCAAAGGAAGCTTAGGAGGGATTAGTTAATTAACCTCTCTCTAACCCTCTCCTGAAAGGAGAAGGAACTTGTATTTTAGAAAAGTGGAGAAATGGGTCTAGACTCGAACTTTAAGTAAATATTGGAAGTCTTTTCTCTCTGAGCGAGATTTAAAGCACTGCCTTAAATCTAAGCACAAGAGACTTAGAGAGAGGATTAATTCTGACCTCACCCTTGAGCAGCAGTGCTGCACATCACCTGAAAAGAGAGGGAAATTCCTCCCTTAGGAGAAATTAGGAGGGATTCTAAATCCACTTCTTCCATCTAAAGTAAATCAATGGCCCAATCAGGAAGCCCATAATAATAATGTTCACCATCACAAAGCTCATCGAACCTTGAGCGAAAGGCAAGACATCAGTGTTCATCCCGTAAATACTGGCAATCAGCATGGGTGGTGCGAGCATACTTGGTAAAATCGAGAAGCGACGGATCGTATCATTCTGTTCAGTGTTAATGAATCCGGACGTGGTATCCAGCAAGAATCGGACTTTTTGGAACAGGAAGGCATCATGCTCGACCAGTGAGCGGACGTCTTCACTGAGTTCTCGAATATCTGCATCATAAATATGACTGCCTAAGGCTCGTGGACGTGACAGGAAGGTAAGTACACGGCGTAAATCGATCAGACAGAGCTGAGCTTTCCCGAGCATATCTTCCAGTTGGGCCAGACGGGTAATCATGTCATCCAGATCAAGGATCTGTTCACGATGCCGGTTATTCAGCACTTCGGTTGAGTATTTTTCCAGATCCTTATGCACATCTTCCAGAATATCGGCCAACTCATCCAGTTTGGCCTCGAGCAAACCCAGCAAAATCCAGGTTGGATCTTTATAGTCAATATCATAATCATTGCGACGCGCACGGGCACGAAAGGCCCGGAAAGCTACCAGCTTTTCACCACGCAGGGTAAAGAGCCGGTCCTTATGCAAAATGAAAGCGACTGTCTGAACCGTCGCGAGGATGCTGGCATCATCCTCATGTTCACTTTCGACCTGATAATTTTTATTTTTCGTTAAGAAATAGGTACTGATGTGCAAAATACCGTCATCATCACGGTAGAATCGAGCACTCGAAGAAATATCTTCCAGAGATTTTAAGGTGGGCAGGTTTTGCTCATAGGCATCCAGAATCCATTGCTGTTCTTCTTGTGAAGGCGCAATTAAATCTATCCAAACCAGTTCCGGATGCAGGTCGAAATCACCATTGATGGTGGCATCTTCTAGGCTACCGCGCTCTGTGGCGTAAAAGGCTTCAAGCATGCTGTCTTTTCTCCCTTGCGCAGTATGTTACTCTAAATGCGTGTATTTTAGACAAGGAATTGAATAAAAACACTGATTGTGCAGTTATTTTTGAAAAAAAACTCTCAGGCGCTGCCTGCGTACTATATACCGGCAATGCAATGGTGAAAATGATGAATTCTATCGCAATTTTCTGTGGCTCAGCGCTAGGTTCTGAACCTGGTTATAAACAAATTGCCGAAAAGGTAGGTCAAACCCTGGCAAAAAGACAGCAAACACTGATTTATGGTGGTGGTCGTTCCGGATTAATGGGCATTATAGCGGATAGCGCCCTGGCTGCAGGGGGCGAGGTTATTGGTGTTATTCCAAGACCCTTGGTGAATCGTGAACTGGCACATCCACATATTACCAAGCTGTATGTGGTCGATAATATGCATGAGCGTAAGACCAAAATGTCAGAACTCTCCGATGGTTTTATTGCCATTCCGGGTGGGGCGGGAACGCTCGAGGAAATTTTTGAGCAATGGACTTGGGCTCAGCTCGGGATTCATAAAAAACCTTGTGCTTTTCTCAATGTCGATGGTTTTTATGATGATTTGCTGAAATTTATTCAGATGACTACAGACAAAGGTTTTACCAAGCCACGTTTTACTGAAGCCCTGATCGTAAGTGAGGACTTCGAAGAAATTTTGCAGAAATTTCAAGACTACCAGCCGCCTGAAGCAAAATGGGGTATGGTCGATCAGGAAGATCTCGTAAAATAAGTATTTCCCATTTGATCGTTCCGAATTCATGAAAATTATTACCGTTGCAGCTGCCATTATTTTGAATTCTGATCAGCAGCTGCTGGTGGTTCGTAAGAAAAATACTGACTGTTTTATACAAGTTGGTGGCAAGCTGGAACCGGATGAAGCACCTGAACGAACTATGCTACGTGAAATTCAGGAAGAAATTGGCTGTCAGGCTGAGATTCAGCAATTCATTGGGCGTTTTGAAACTCAAACTGCCAATGAACCGGATCATCAACTGGTGAGTTATGTTTATCTGGTGCAATTAGATGGGGAACCACATATTGAAGCTGAGATTGCCGAGATGAAATGGGTGGACCTGAATCAGAAAGATGTGAAACTTGCACCTTTAACTACAGAAATTGTCATACCTTGGGTTAAAAAGAACTTATTGGCCCAAGCCTGATTTAAAGTTTGGCTCCTGCCAGACAAGCGGCGTAAATCTGCTGGCAGCCCAGTTTTTCCAGCTGTTGACTTAAAGCTCGAATCGAGCTGCCAGTCGTAACCACATCATCGATAATTAAAACCTTACGATAACGAACTTTTGAAGAGGTAGTGACCCTGAACTGTGCCTCAATATCTTCGATACGTTCCAGACGGCTTAAGCCTTTTTGTGAATGTTGCTTGAGTCGCTCAACTGGTTGCCAGACGGGAATTTGTAAATGTTTAGCTACATGCTTGGCCAGCAACAAAGATTGATTATAGCCACGTTCGACCAGCCGTTCGGTTGAAATCGGCATAGGAACCACTGCGCTGACTTTAGGAAATTTTAAGGTCAGTAATGCACCTACCAATAATGGTTCCAGATGCAGCTTCTGCTCATATTTAAATAATTGAATCAGGCGATCCATCGGGTAGGCATAGTCACATGCCACTTGAAACTGCATTTCCTGACGCTGAATAGTCTGATGTGCCCAAGGTAACTGTTGCCAGCAATCCTGACAGACGGAATACAGGTTTTGATAATCTGTCTGGCATAGTTGACAAGGCTGTAAACGATTCAGCCAGTGTTTTCCCTGTTGGAGCAGCTTAAACATAGGCATAGCGTGGAGCCTCGGGTAGCCAGCGTTTTAATAAGGCATCCGCCTGTTTCGGATAATCTTTTAGCATCTGCTGGGCGACATAATGGGCCTGATTCAGCAAGTGATCATCACGTTCCAGCTTGGCTACACGGAAACCCATATCACCAGTCTGTTTGGTTCCTAATAATTCACCCGGACCACGTAATTCCAGGTCTTTCTCGGCAATGATAAAACCATCATTGGTTTCGCGCATGATGCGCAGACGTTCCTGACCATTTTGTGACAATGGATTTTTATAAAGCAAGGCACAGAAGCTGGCTTTGGCACCACGACCCACCCGACCACGCAGCTGATGTAGTTGTGACAGGCCAAGCCGTTCGGCATTTTCAATCACCATAATCGAAGCATTCGGGACATCAACACCGACTTCGATCACAGTTGTAGCAATGAGTAGCTGCAGTTTATTGTCTTTGAATTCCTGCATGACTGCCTGTTTTTCATCGGCTTTCATTTTGCCATGTACCAGACCGATATTCAGTTCAGGGAAGCGTTCCTTGATCTCGGCAAAGGTTGCTTCTGCGGCTTGAGCATCCAGAGTTTCCGACTGTTCCACCAAAGTACAGACCCAATAAGCCTGTTTACCTTCAGCACAATTCGTGGCAATCCGTTGCAGAACCTCTTCGCGACGATCCAGCGGAATGGTCACAGTCTGGATCGGAGTACGACCCGGTGGCAATTCATCAATAATTGACGTATCCAGATCGCCATACGCCGACATAGCAAGCGTGCGTGGAATCGGGGTTGCGGTCATCACCAATTGATGCGGCGACATGCCATCCAAGCCTTTATTTCTCAAGGCTAAGCGTTGATCGACCCCAAAACGATGCTGCTCATCAATAATTACTAAGCCCAGTTTGGCAAACTCGACATTTTCCTGAAACAGGGCATGTGTGCCCACCACCAGATGCGCGCTACCATCACGGATCACTTGTTCTGCTGCTACACGCGCTTTACCTTTCTGCTTGCCGGAAAGCCAGGCGACATTTAAACCGAGTGGTTCGAACCAGCGCTTGAAGTTGAGGTAATGCTGTTCGGCCAGAATTTCAGTTGGCGCCATCAGCGCGACTTGCCAGCCTTCTTCTAGGGCATGACAGGCTGCTACGCCGGCAACCAAGGTTTTTCCTGCACCCACATCACCCTGCACCAGACGTAGCATCGGTTTATTCTGTTTCAGGTCTATAGCAATTTCCTTAGATACGCGTTTTTGCGCACCGGTCATTTCGAAAGGCAAACCGGCCAAAAGCTGTTTGGCATAGGTCTTACTTGGAGAAAATGAAGGGGCTTCAATCTGCTGAATAAAAGCACGCCGGGTCAGCAAACTGATTTGATGTGCCACCAGTTCCTCAAAAATCAGACGCTGCTGTGCCGGATGTGAGCCTTGAGTGAGCTGCAACATATTGGCGTCCAATGGCGGATGATGAATATATTCCAGTGCCTGCTTCAGGCCATAACCATTGCTAAATTTTTGTGGTAACAGTTCAGGTAAATCATCGCTATGCAGCTCTAATGCCTGTTTAATATATTCCCGCAGCTTGGGCTGAGTCAGTCCTTCGGTTGCCGGATAGATCGAGGTGAGTTGGGTATGAGGCAGAGGCGTATGTTCAGTAATCACTTGCAGCTCTGGATGATACATTTCCAGACCACGGGCACCGACTCGCACTTCACCAAAGACTCTTAAACGGTTACCGAGCTTGCAGCGATCGGTAATGCCTTTATAAATATGATAAAAACGCAAAGTGACTTTGCCAGAATCATCATCCAGTAACACCGCCATGGACTTGCGTTTACCGGGTGGGAAATCGACCCCTTTCACGATACCTTCCAGCAAATAGCTGCGTCCCACCATTAATTGATTCATGGGAATGATCGTGCTACGGTCTTCATAGTCACGTGGTAGATGAAAAAGCAAATCATCAGTATTAAAGATATTTAGTTTTTCGAGTAAAGCAGCGGCGGCATTGCCAACGCCTTGTAACTGATGGACTGCAGCCATGTCCCCTCAACCAGGTCTGTGATTCGGTGTCGAATGCATATTTTATTTATTGGTTATGGTAAAACATCCGAGCGGGTAGCTAAACAATTATTTGAGCAAGGTCATCAAATTAGCACAATTAGCCAAAGTCCCAAAACAGATTCATTCGCAACTCATCTGATTCAGGATGTGCATACTCTAGATTTAAGTGCAGTCGCTTCGATTGATTGGGTCTATGTGTTACTCAGTCCCAAACAGAGTGGTGTCGAAGCCTATCAGCACATTTATCTGGATTCGGTTCAGCCAATCGTCACTGCCTTGAAATCCCATCCGGTAAAAAGAATTGTGGTGGTTTCATCAACCCGGGTTTATGGACAGAATGCAGGTGAAAGCGTGGATGATGAAACTGAAATTCATCCGAATGATGCTCAAGGTGAAATTCTGCATCACATGGAACAGGCGTATCTCGCCGCTTATCCTGATCAATGTACCATTATCCGCCCAAGTGGGATTTATGGGACTTCTGTGGCACGTATGCAGAAAATGGCAGCATCGATGACCAGCTATCCAAATCTGCACTGGTCAAATCGGATTCATATTGAAGATTTATCACGTTTTCTAGCTCAGATGATTCACGTGGAACATCCTGATTCTTCATATATTTTGACTAATAATCAGCCACAACTTTTGCATGAAGTCTTGCAATGGTTTCAGCAGCAAATGGGTTTACCTGTATTAAGAGTCGAAAGTGACAGGGTGACGGGTAAAAGGCTGTATGCTACAAGAATAGAAAAAATAGGCTTTGAGTTAGAGCATCAGGATTGTTTTCAGGATTATTTAGAGTTGATGAATAAGACTGATTTATAAATTTGGAAGTTCCTCCTCCCTCTGGGAGGAGGTTAGGAGGAGGTTAGGAGGAGGGTTTTTTAAATCACCTCTTCCTTGCGCAGCAGTGCTGCTCATCTCCTAAAAGGAGAGGGAATATTTATCATTTTTATTAATTCTCAAGCAAAAAAGAGAGGCCAAAACCTCTCTTTTTTTAATTAAACCTTATTTCTTCTTACGTTTCGCACGTTTCTTGGCCTGTTCAGCCGCAACCGCATCCAGAGCTTCTTTGAGTTCTTCATCGGTAAAGGAGGTGATGTGATGCAGCATTTGCAGTTTCACTTCATCCAGTACCAGATCTGCATACTGCGCGACATTGGTCAGCTGCTCATCATAGACAATGGCATTGTCTTCATTGGTACAGATATAACCTTTTTGTGTCAGAACTTTGATAAAGCTTTGGAATAAGGCTTTATCAAAGAATTCTGGCGAGTTGAATTCATACAGTACAGAAAGACGTTGGCCCACCAGATGACTCAGTTCTTCTACCTGACGGGTTGAAATGTTGCCTGGACCACGCTGGGTGATTAAAGCCAGTGTCATATAGTAACGTTCCAGACTTTGGGTCACTGGAGCAGCCAGAACTTCAAGCTGGTGATGCGCTTCAGTATTTGGTGCTGGCGCTACCAGATTTTCACCATCTTCACTGATCAGGTTAGTTGCAAGTAAAGCATCGATATAAGCATCAACGTGTTGCTGAATTTCGTCTTCTTTCCATTTCAGGAACAGCTCGGCTTTCAGGAATGGATAAAGCGTACTGCTGGCATTAATCACATCTTCACGACGAATCACGCCATTGTGTTCTACCAGTGCCGCAATCAGGGACGGCAATACAAAGCTATGCACGATGTTATTACGGAAATAGGTCAGTAGTACTGCCTGATTATCTTCAATGGCAATGATATCGCCCAGAACGTGTTTCACCCGTTTAATCAGCTTGAGCTTCATTGCATAGGCAATAATCTCTTTACCTGAAAGTGAGGTAATTTGCATGCGCTCATCATAAGGTAAAGCCACCAGCAGATTACGGTAGGTATCCAGCTGCTTGATACAGATTTCTTCGTCCAGCGTATGTTTCGGTGTTGCCAATAAAATAAGTGACAGCAGTGAAACCGGATTCACCACGACTGCACGGTTGATATTTTCTAGAATGGCTTGGGCAGAACTATTGACTGCATCAGATACCGGCTGCGGAATCGGATCATCATTCTTTTCAATTTTGATATGTTCTGCGCCGTGCTGTTTCAGGATGTCATCCAGAAATACCGGTTCACCGAAGTTCAGATGAACCTTGCCAAAAATACGTTCAATTTTGCGCAAGGTTTTCAGGATACCGAAAATAGATTCTGCTTCTTTCGGCTTGCCGTTCATCTCACCGACATAAGTACCACCTTCCATCAGGCGTTCATAGCCGATATAAGTCGGAACAAAGACAATTGGCTTGGCTTTGCCACGTAAATGACCATGTACGGTCATCGCCAGCATCCCGGTTTTTGGTGGAAGTAGACGACCAGTACGTGAACGGCCACCTTCGATAAAGTATTCCAGTGGAGTATTACGTGACAACACGCTATACAGATATTCTTTAAATACGGTGGTATAGAGTGCATTACCGCGGAAGGTACGACGGATAAAGAAAGCACCACCACCCCGTAAGATCTGACCCACAAATGGCATGTTCAGGTTATCGCCTGCCGCAATATAAGGCACCATCAAACCACGACGATAAATCACATAAGACAATAATAAATAGTCGATATGACTGCGGTGACATGGCGTATAGACAATTTCATAATCTTTGGCCAGTTCACGCACGGTACTGAAATTATGTACTTCCACGCCGTCATAGAGCTGGGTCCATAAACGGGTCAGGGCTTTATCGGCGAAACGTACGGTAGAGTGAGAGTAGTCCGATACAATTTCATTCAGATAGCCAATCGCACGACGTTCTGCTTCCAGCATACTGATTTTGCTGCGGATGCTTTCATTACGAATAGCCGCCTGTACATCCGGAGATTTAATCAGGCCATGCATCACATTACGGCGATCTGACAGGTCAGGGCCGAGGATCACTTCACGCTGTGCATCCAAATAGTCATTCAGACGGCTGACAATATAGGTCGCTGGCGCTGAATTTGGATAAGTTTCTTTGGCAAATTCCATGAGGGCGCGCAAAGATTGTGGCTCATGAAACTCCAGATAAGACTGGCGACCATGCAGACCGATATTGACCAGCTGTTTGACCCGGCTTGGCGTAGACCAGGTATCGGTAAATAAAAGCTTGAACCAAGAATCTTCTTTTTCAGGATCACGACCCCAAAGTACAGTCACCGGTACCAGTTCCACATCCAGTTCGGGGTTTTTTTCTAGGACTTCAATCAGGCGTAACAGGCGTGGAGGAAAAGCATGTGGTGGTGAGCTAAGCAGATTATTCTCATCATGATGCTGCAGGAACAGCACCGAAGCCTTTTCCTTGCTGTCACCAATCTGTAGAGGGTCAAGCGCGGGCGGCATGTTTAAACGGCGAGTTTCCGCATCGACCACCAATGCATTACTGCGTGAATGATTCTGCAAGATATAGCAGACGATTTTCTGCTGTGCTGCCGGAGTCTGGTCAGCAGTAGGAGTTGTCACTTCACTTGGTACTTCCCCAAGAACATGCGGGGTGACCACAAGATCAAGTAGCTTACTTGAAAGCTTGCGATACATTTGACCAAAGCCACTCTTGGACATAGTTACTCCTAATTTTACTGATCAAAACTACAGAATTTCTGAGGGATTTTATTTTGATTGATTATAAAAACAAACAATATGTCATTTTCTGACAAATTCAATCGAAGTGGTTCAATTTTAGCGCGAAAGCAGATGTTTTTCCTAGTAAGTTGCAAGAGCAGTTGACAGAACAGTCAATCAATCTTTAGAAGATTGCTTGGATTTTATGGCAGAATATTCAGAATAAATTGTATAGATTTATTTCTACACTTCTGGATCTTGCCAATATCACACAGGTTGCTTATGAATGCCTTAACACAGGAACTGGTCGAGCTGCTCAGTTTAGAAAAGTTAGAAGAAAATATTTTCCGGGGAATTAGCCGTAATCTGGTAGGCAAGCGCGTATTTGGTGGGCAGGTTCTGGGACAGGCCCTACGTGCTGCGTCTTATACCACAGATCGTCCTGCACATTCATTGCATGCCTATTTCCTGTTTGGTGGCGATGTCAATGCACCGATCATTTATGAAGTGGACCGTATCCGTGATGGCAAAAGTTTCGTCAGCCGTCAGGTTCGCGCCATTCAGCATGGCCGTACCATTTTCATGTGTATGGTTTCTTTTGCGCATCAGGAAGAAGGCCTGAACTATCAGATTTCAGAACCTGAATATCCACCGGCAGAAAGCCTGAAAAATGAAGCAGAACTCACCCGGCAGATTATTGAATTTATTCCGGAAAATGTACGTGCGTCTTTCATGCGTGACCGTCATGTCGAGATTCGTCCTGTGATGCCGGTAAACCCATTCCAGCCGCAACCGGAAGCGCCGAATTATGCGCACTATATCCGTACTCATGGAAAGATTGCTGCAGAAGTGGATGAAATTTCCCTACATCAAGCGATTGCTGCTTTCTATTCAGACTTTACCTTAATGACCACGGCGCTACGTCCGCATGGTTTAAGTTATCTGTCTCCAAGCTTGCAATGTGCCAGTATTGACCATGCCATGTATTTCCATAAACCGTTCCGGGTAGATGAATGGATGTTATACGACATGGATGCTACTCAAAGTGCCAGTTCGCGTGGTCTGAACTTTGGCCGCATGTGGCAAAATGGTGAGCTGGTCTGCAGTACCACACAAGAAGGCTTGATCCGTTTACGTGAAATTGAAACCCAGTAAAGCATACTTTTAATTTAAATAAAGCCGGATCCCAGATCCGGCTTTATACATTTTTAAGCACGGCTCTTTATAAAAAATTACTCGATTCTCCAGCACTTGCATGGCATAGTGCCCTTAAGATCAATATTAAAAATGCATGTAAAATGAGCTTAAATACGCAGATTTTAATTGCCGCCGTATTGGGGGTACTGTTTGGATTTTTACTGACTTTATTTCCGCAAAGCACATTTTTTGATGTCGGCCTGTACGGGATTGGAATTGCCAGCAGCCTTTTTATTGGTCTGCTGAAAATGATTTTGATCCCCCTGATTTTTACCTCAATCGTGGTTGGAGTGTCTAATCTGCAGGCGGGGGGACAGCTGAGTCGAACCTGGAAAATTACTTTGCTGTGCTGCGTGACCACCACCTCATTGGCATTGATTCTAGGACTGACCTGTGCACATCTGTTTAATGTGGGGAGAGGCGTAGATGTGGTGATGTTTCAGGATGCCATGGCTCAGCATCAAACGCCTGATACTTTAACGCCATCTTCTTTCTTTACTAATTTTATTCAGAATACCCTGATCAATCCCTTTAAGGCCTTTGCTGATGGCAATGTTTTGGCCGTTGTGATTTTTGCTCTGTTTATCGGTGTGGCGCTGGTCGCAGGTGGAGACAGCTTTCGTACTGTGCGTAAGCTTAGTCACCAGTTTTTTGACATCATGATGTTGATGATTGGCTGGATCATGAAACTGGCACCGATTGGGATTTTTGCATTACTCGCTAAGTTAATTGCCACTGAAGATATTTCAGTGCTGAGTCGTCTGGCCGAGTTTGCGGCAGTGGTGACAGGCACTACAATTTTCCACGGGATAGTGGTGTTGCCGTTATTGTTATGGATCTTCGGCAAAATGAATCCGCTGACCTTTTTTAAAGGCACCCGTAGTGCATTAATTACTGCCTTTGCCACCAGCTCCAGTTCGGCAACCATGCCGATTTCTTTAAAATGCGCGCAGGAGAATCTGGGCGTACGTCCGCAAACAGCCGGTTTTGTGATTCCTCTTGGCACGCAGCTGAATATGGATGGAACGGCACTTTATGAAGCTGCAGCAGCTTTGTTTATTGCCAATCTGATGGGGCTGGATTTAACCTTAGGTCAGCAGCTGGTGGTTTGTGCCACGGCAATGATTGCGTCATTAGGTGCACCGGGCATTCCAAGCGCCGGCATGGTCACCATGATCATGGTACTGCAATCAGTCGGTTTGCCGGCAGAAGCGATTGCGATTCTACTTCCAATTGACCGTCTACTCGATACCGTACGGACTGTAGTAAATGTACAGGGCGATATGATGATTAGTGTGGTAGTAGATCGACATACCCGCGAGCCTGAAGTACCGGTTTAATCTTTGTCAAAGTCCGGGTTCCAGACAATTTCCCAGAGATGACCATTGGGATCCTGAAAATAACCTGCATATCCGCCATAAAAAGTCGTGTGTGCAGGTTTAATAATTTTAGCGCCGGCACGTTCAGCCTGTGCCATTGCCTGGTCGACTTCTAAGGGACTATAAACATTATGCCCCAGAGTCATTTGCGTCGGACAGATTGGGCTTGGCTCCAGACCGGTATCTTGCTGGATACTACGCTGTGGCCATAAGGCAAGCTTAAGACCAGGTTGTAATTGAATAAAAGCCACCGCGCCATATTCAAACTCTTCACCCATAATTCCTTCACTGGGAAAACCCAGTCCATCACGGTAAAAGCGTAGTGAAGCTTCCAGATCGAGCACACCGAGGGTAATCACAGAAATCCGTGCTTGCATAAGTCCCTCCTGATTATGATTGTTATATTTCTATCTTAGGACAAATAAAAAGCAGGGAAGCGATCCCTGCTGTTAGAAATTGTAATAACAGGCAAGCTTAAGCGACTTTGAGAGTAGCGCGTTTGGCTGCCTGTGAATGGTTGAGATAATGCAGCGCATCATCGGTACTGCCTTCATGCACCGGATCATACCAAGGCATTAAATAACCGAGCTGTTGGGATACTAACCACAGCGGGTTAGGCAGAAGGCGGTTATCTGACTGGGAAATACGCAACCATTCTTTCCAGATCCAGGGTTTATATACGGCTGGCTTATACTGCTTGAAACGTGAATCCTGCGATAACAGATGTGCAGCACCATCCACCCAAAGGCCAATTACCCCAATAATGACCACCACACTTAGATAATAACGGGCAATATAGCCGCCACCTAGATGACGATATAAATCAAAAGCCACACTACGATGCTCGATTTCTTCAGCACCATGCCATTTCACCAGATCCAACATATTCGGATCAGCACCCAGACGTTTCCATTCAGTATTGTAGAGTGCGTATTTACCCAAGACACAGGTCATGTGTTCTATCGTCGCAATGATACCGAGACGGAACAGATCCCATTGGTGTTCTAAGATTTTAGGAATTTTGAGACCGAATGGATGATCGGCTAGGAGCTTGTTAAATAGGAAATGCATGATGTGCAGATTGCGCTGGATATCAATCTGACGTTCAGATAAATATTCTTTATTGGCCGAATTATGCGCTTGGGCATGCATGGCTTCCTGACGGATAAATGCCTGCACATCATGCTTTAATTTTTCGTCAGTGATCTGGGGGAGGACTTTGTTATATAAACGGCAGAACCAGAGTTCACCCGCGGGCAGAATATTGTTAATTTCATTGACGAAGTAACTGGCAAAGGGCTGATCAGGAATCCAGTCGACTGGAGTGTCTTGCCATTCAAAGCTGACTTTGCGAGGCTGGATAAAATAGGAAATGGAAGAGCCAATTCTTGTTGTTTTGAAGCGCGAAAGTAAAGACATGGTGTGAATCCATCACTGCTTGATCAAGACAGTATGAAAAAAATATCCCGAATTGCAGCAGGCAATACGGGACATTCTTTTATCCGATGAAACACATTCGGCTTATTTTTGTGGATCCTGTTCGACAATCTTTGTTGGATCGACTTCCACAGGCGCGTCCAGATCATTCAGTTCACTGGCACTGACTTCATGAGCGCTGTCTTCTTCAGCTTCATCTTCTAATAATTCAATTGGTTCATCAGCTTCGTTTAAATCATGCATTGAAGCTTCAGGAATGCTGTCCAGATCAAATTCAGGTGTTTGATTCAAAGTGAAGTTCAAACGGCCGCCCATCACACTGGCCAATTCCTCCAAACCTTGCTTGTTTAGAGAAGAGAATAGTTGAATCGAGAAATCCAGCTTCATCTTTTTCAGTTTGGCTTTCACTTCTTGTAGCGCTTTCGAAGCGGGGCCACGGTTCAGCTTGTCGGCTTTGGTCAGCAGCACATGTACGAATAATTTACGTGAATACGCCCATTCCAGCATCATCACATCAAAGTGTTGTAACGGATGACGGATATCCATCAGCAACACCAGACCTTGCAGGCTCTTGCGGTGAATCAGATAGTTTTCCAGTTCTTTCTGCCAGACAATTTTCATGGCTTCTGGGACCGCTGCATAACCATAACCCGGTAAATCGACTAGGCGCTGATCCGGATTGCCAAGGCTAAAGAAGTTGATCATCTGGGTACGGCCTGGTTTTTTGGACGCACGGGCCAACTGTTTCTGATTGGTCAGGGCATTGATGGCACTCGATTTACCCGCATTGGAACGGCCAGCAAAAGCGACTTCATAACCGGTATCTTCTACACACAAGCTGAGCTTGGGTGCACTCATCAGGAACTCAGCTTTGCGTAACCAGTTGAGGGCTTGTACCGAATATTCAGTAATGGCTGGATCGACCTTTTTTTCATAGCTGATCTTTTGCTTTGGGGCATTTGATGCCTTACTGTTTTTCGACTTTCCTCTGCTGTGATGCATGGCTCAACTTCAATGACTAATTATACAAGAAGCTATTATAAAGGAAGTCGGGCGGGCAAGCGAACTTTAGAATTGCCCAATAGAATAAGGGTATTAGAGATTGATCAGGCTAATTGGTGACTGGATACTAAAATGTTCCTTGGTCGGTTCAACGACATCACCCAGAATATATTGATCCAGATTGGTGTAGAACTGCTCCACAGCCTGATCCAGAATGCCTTTTAATCCGCAATTGGTACGTAATACACAAGGTGGATCATTACATTCCACAATCTGGTTATCACGTTGCAGAATACGCACAATCTGTCCTAGCTGAACTTTCAAGGCAGCCGGATTAAGACGGATTCCACCGCCTTTACCGCGAGAGGTAATGAGCCAGTCCTGTTTCGCCATAAAGTAGACAATTTTCATGGCATGGTTCTGTGAAATCTGTAAGCGCTCCGCCAGCTCGGCAATCGTATAAGGCAGATCGCGGGGTTGTGCAACATACATCAGTATGCGCAGCGCATAGTCAGTAAATTTATTCAGTTGCATGATAATACTGATGTTTTTGATGAAAAAAATTAGGGTTAGTCTAGCATACCAGACTAACCCTCTGTTTTTATTTTAAGCTGAAGAAGTAGTTAGTGGCGTACACCACCTGTGCCAAAGGCTTCGCTATGAATGTTCTCAGCAGGAATTCCGCGAGCGACAAGCGCCTTTTGCTGTTCAGCCATAAATGGCATTGGGCCACAGAGATAGTAGTCTGCATTGGCTGGTAATAATGCGCTATCTACAGTGCTTAAGTCCAGTCGACCGGCAACATCATAATCCTCGCCCAGTTTATCGCTTGGGTGCGGGAATTCATAAGCAGTCATTGTGCTTAAACGTGGATATTTGGCTTTCAGGTCATGAATATGCTGTTTCATCGCATGAACCTGTTTGCTACGGCAGGCATGGATGAAAGTCACAGGTTGTGGCATGTCCAGAGTCACCAGCTGGTTTAGCATGGCCACCATTGGAGTCAGGCCTACACCGCCACTGATAAACACATTACGTTTGTTCGGATCGATCAGGTAGAAGTTACCTGTTGGTGCAGAGACTTCAATTTCTGAACCTTCTGGAAGGCTATGTAAAGTATTCGATACCCAGCCTGGAACCATGTCGCCTTTCTGATCTTCACGTTTCACGGAAATACGCAGGTAATCCGCTTGTGGGCAAGTTGACAGGGTGTATTGGCGTGGCTGTCTCAGGTTCAGCTCAGGTACAAATACACGTACTGAAATGTATTGGCCGGCTTCATATTTTGGTAATGGACCGCCGTCGACTGGAGCCAGGTAGAAAGAAGTGATTTCGTCACTTTCCACGACTTTCTTGGCAATCTTGAAGTTGCGCCAGCCTAACCAGCTGCCTTTAGTCTGTTCATGCTGATCATAGATCGCTTTTTCAGTGGCAATGAACAGATCCGCCAGTTGACCGTACGCTGCAGCCCAAGCATCAATCAGTGGATCATCCGTCGAAATGTTCAGCACTTCACTGATCGAATGTAAAAGGTTTTCCCCAACAATACCGTAGTCCGGTGCCTTAATGTTTAAGCTCACGTGCTTGTGTGCGATCAGCTCAACCACGGGTAATAGCACAGATGGATCTTCGATATTTTCAGCATAAGCCAGAACCGCACCTGCCAAGGCTTGTGCTTGAGCTCCACTGCGTTGATGTCCCATGTTAAAGGTTTCTTTCAAATCAGGATTATTGCCTAGCATGCGGTTATAGAAATAACCGGTCAGGGCAACCCCATTTTCACGAAGTACAGGAACAGTGGCTTTTACAAGGTCAATTTGCTGTGGAGTCATAGCTGATCTCTCATGGCTGTTATTTATAAGATGTATTTAAAATACATCTTATAAAGTGCTTTTACAATATAGTAAAAGCATAAAACCATAAAAAAATTATGGGATATAAAAATATCCCATAAAAATGATGTTTTCGATCGGAGAAAGGAAGGTTATTTGCGCCCGAAGAGGGAACCTAATAGACCACGCACAATTTTCTGTCCGGTACTACCACCAAGACTACGTGCTGCACTTTTGGCAAAGGTACCCACAATATCCTGAGTAAGTTTTTCACGTTGCTTGGCTGCACGCTCAGCTTCTTTTTGCTGTTCACGTGCCAAACGTTCCTGTCCCTTGGCTTGCTGTTTAGCCAGAGCTTCCTGTTCTTTGGCTTGCTGCTTGGCAAGTTCCGCAGCTTGAGCCTGCTGCTGAAGTTCCAGTACTTTTTGCTGCAGCATCTCATGCGCACTGTCACGGTCAACTTCCTGCTCATAAATACCAGCGACAATGCTTTGCTGCATCAGTGCTTTACGTTCTTCTGATGTAATCGGGCTAAAAGAAAAATGTGGTGGCATGATCCAGCCACGTTCAACCATCTGTGGAGTCCCTTTTTCATCCAGACAGCTAATCAGCGCTTCACCTACAGCAATTTCAGTAATCGCTTCCTGTACTTTAAATTCTGGATTGGCACGGAAGGTATCCGCCGCCGTTTTGACTGCCTTCTGATCTTTAGGAGTAAAAGCGCGTAAGGCATGCTGAACCCGGTTGCCGAGTTGACTGAGGACGCTTTCTGGTAAGTCGAGTGGATTCTGGGTGACAAAGTAAATCCCGACACCTTTAGAGCGGATCAAGCGTACCACCTGTTCAATCTTTTCCTGTAGGGCAGGGCTGGCATTATCAAAGAGTAAATGCGCTTCATCAAAGAAGAACACCAGTTTCGGTTTGTCCAGATCCCCCACTTCTGGTAACTGTTCAAATAACTCTGATAGCATCCATAACAGGAAAGTGGCGTACAACTTCGGTGTGTTCATTAGCTTGTTGGCAGCCAGTAGATTGATATTGCCGCGACCTTGGCTATCTGTTTGCAGGAAATCCATCAGGTCTAGTGCTGGCTCGCCAAAGAATTTATCCCCGCCTTGATCTGCAAGTGCCAATAAATTGCGTTGAATCGCACCGAGGCTGGCGGGGGAGAGATTGCCATATTCCGCTTTAAAGTCTGCAGCATGTTCGCTGACATAGCTGAGCATGGCTTTCAGGTCTTTAAAATCGATCAGTAACAAGCCCTGATCGTCGGCAATTCGGAAGACTGCCGAGAGAACGCCTTCTTGCGTGTCATTCAGGTTCAGGATGCGGGCAAGCAAGAGTGGCCCAATTTCAGAAATCGTAGTACGGACCGGATGGCCTTGTTCACCAAACAGATCCCAGAATACGACCGGCGAAGCTTCAAAAGGAATCGAATCAATATTCAGACTTTTAATACGTTCATCAAACTTAGGATTACTTTCGCCTGGCTTGGCCAGGCTGGAAACATCGCCTTTGGCATCGGCAAGGAACACGGGTACACCAATGCGAGAAAAGTTTTCTGCCAAAACTTTCAAGGTTGCCGTTTTGCCGGTTCCGGTCGCGCCGGCAATCAGTCCGTGACGGTTGGCAAGCTGTGAGTGCAGTACAATATCTTGCGTAGTATCACTGGTTTTTTTTGCAATAATGATTGGTATACCCATAAATTTTCCTGTTGTTATTTATTCATTTTTAAGTTTTTTCATGTTTTGTAGTGCATGCTGAATATCTTCAATCAGATCTTCGGGATGTTCCAGACCAATACAGAAACGAACCAGAAAACCTTCTTTCAAATGTGAATGTTCAAGCACACGCATTTCTTTTAAGTTATATAGCATGACCAGACTGACAGGACCACCCCAGCTAAAGCCAAGCTTAAACAGTTTTAAGCTGTCACAGAAATTGCGAATATCTTGCAACTTGTAGTTATTGTCAAAAATCACGCTGATCAGTCCGGCACTGTGTCCTTGCTTGCAAATTTCTTTCCAGTTTTTATGGCCAGCATTGTCAGTATCAGCCGGATGTAAGACCTGAACAAATTCTGGTTGCTGTTTGAGCCAGTCTAATAAAGTTAAGCAGCTATGTGATTGATGTTCATATCGGAGTTGCATCGATGCCAGACTTCGTTGTACCTGAGCGACATCATCACCTGATACTGAAATACCCTGAATGGCATGCGCACGGAACAACTTGTGGTGCAGTTCTTTATCGCGGGTAACCACTGAACCCATCAGGATATCACCGCCACCACTTGGATATTTAGTCAGGGCATGCACGGTCATATCGACACTTAAATGATCGTCACCAAAATCAAAAGCATTAAAGGCAAGGCCTGCACCCCAGGTATTATCCAGCGCAGTGAGGATGTTGTTAGCTTGAGCTTTCTTGACCAAGTGACTTAGATCGGGAAATTCTAAAGTCACGGAACCTGCTGCTTCCAGCCAAAGCAGTTTGGCTTTTTTCGAGGGCTGAAAAGTATCTGCATCTATCGCATTATAGACTTTGACCTGAATACCATAGCGGGTTTCCAGATTGCGTAGATGTTCCATGTTTGGACCATAGATATTATCCGCAACCCACACTTCATCGCCCTGGCTTAAAAAACAAGAATTCACGAGATTAATCGCGGATAAACCACTCGGTGCCAGCAAACAATATTGACCGCCTTCGATCTGGGCAATGCTATCGCCTAAGGTAAATGTCGTCGGTGTGCCATGCGTGCCATAGCTATAGTCATAGTCATCAGTCCAGTGGCGATTAAATAGGGCATCGGTATTGTTAAAGATAATGGTGGATGCACGAAACAGGGGAGGTTGAATACTGGAAATGTATTGCGGGGCCTTTCGTGGTGCATGAATTAGCGCTGTTTGAGGATTTTTTTTCACGTGAATGCTCTTAAATGTAATCAAATATTGCTTTAGCTTAAGAGAATCTCATTATTGCTGCCAGTTATGTTGTGAAATGTTGAAAAAACTGACATTGCTAAAAAGTTGGCTTCATTTTTGCAAAACCTAAAATCAGAGAGCTACAACAAAAGGTTTAGGCGCATGAAGTCGCAGTTAAAAGTACATTATTTTCAGCATATTGCTGGCGAGGGTTTTGGTAGTTGTATTGATTTTTTAAAGCAGCATCAGGCGCAAATTACTGCGACTGAATTCTTTGCTTTACCCGTCGATCGTCCACTGGATATTGAAGCTTTGCCATCAGTCGATGAAGTTGATTTACTGATCATCATGGGCGGTACCATGAGCGTCAATGATGAGGCGAATTATCCATGGTTAAAGATCGAGAAACGCTGGTTACGCCGTTATCTTTCTCAAGGCAAGCCGACAATTGGTCTATGTCTAGGCGGGCAGTTGATTGCCAATGCTTTGGGTGCGGCCGTCAGCCGTAACCAGGAACAGGAGCTAGGCTGGACTACGGTACGCAAAGTGGCGCATGTACCCGAGGATTGTTTTGTCTTGCCAGAACAGTTTGAAATCATGCAATGGCACAGTGAAACCTTTGAATTGCCTAAGGGGGCGATTCATCTGGCAGAAAATGAAGCCTGTCGTAATCAGATGTATCAACTCGGCAAGAATGTCTTGGGATTCCAATTTCATCCGGAAATCACCCCGGAAACTTTAAAGCTGTTTTTGGAAAATGAAGAAGAAATTTCACAATTTTCTGGAAAATATGTACAGGACATACAACAACTGAAAAGAACAACCAAAAATAATTTTATCCAAGGAAATCAAATACTAAACCAAGCTATTCAATATGTTTTGGAAAAAACCGCCTAGTGGGTAAAAAATAAACAATTGATTTCCCGAATAAATTGAAATACAGCAAGAAAAACCATAAAAGAGATTTGCTTATGCAATAAACAATGGCTATAATAAGCGACCCTTCGATAGGAAGGGGGTTAACTGCGAAGAAAGTAGTTAACTATCGTTACAGTCGTGGCATCGATCACGACCTTAGTGATATTTCACTGCTCTTGACACTTGCCTTAAAATAGTGGGGTGAGATGCGTCAAGAGTGATTCTTTATATATTTGGCTTGGAGTTAACTGGTATGTCTAACCAGAGAATTCGTATCCGTCTTAAGTCTTTTGATCACCGTCTTATTGATCAATCAGCTCAAGAAATCGTAGAAACAGCAAAACGTACTGGCGCACAAGTTTGTGGTCCAATTCCAATGCCTACACGCATTGAACGTTTTAACGTTTTAACATCACCACACGTTAACAAAGATGCGCGTGACCAATACGAGATCCGCACTTACAAACGTTTGATCGACATCGTTCAACCTACAGACAAAACTGTAGATGCATTGATGAAGTTAGATCTTGCAGCTGGTGTTGATGTTCAGATCGCATTGGGTTAAGGCTTTCGGGTTAATTAACGCTCTAAGTTAATTAGGCCGCTTTTTTAGAGGTTTATGCACATGGCTATTGGTTTAGTCGGTCGCAAGTGCGGTATGACACGTATCTTTACAGATGCTGGTGTTTCTGTGCCTGTTACAGTGATTGAGGTTGATCCTAACCGCATCACTCAAATCAAAACGCTTGAAACTGATGGTTATCAAGCGATTCAAATCACTACTGGTGAACGTCGCGAATCTCGCGTAACTAACGCTCAGAAAGGTCACTTTGCGAAAGCTGGTGTTGCTGCTGGTCGTCTGGTTCAAGAATTCCGCGTTTCAGAAGCTGAGCTTGAAGGTCGTGAAGTTGGCGCTACTATCGGTGTAGATTTGTTCACAGTGGGTCAAATTGTTGACGTAACTGGTCAGTCTAAAGGTAAAGGTTTCCAAGGTGGTGTTAAGCGTTGGAACTTCCGTACTCAAGACGCTACTCACGGTAACTCTGTTTCTCACCGTGTTCTAGGTTCTACAGGTCAAAACCAGACTCCTGGTCGCGTGTTCAAAGGCAAAAAAATGGCTGGCCATTTAGGTGCTGAACGCGTAACTGTACAGGGTCTTGAAATTGTATCTATCGACGCAGAACGTTCAGTTCTAGTAGTTAAAGGTGCGATTCCTGGCGCTACTGGTGGCGACGTAACTGTTCGTCCTACGATCAAGGCCTGAGGGGAAATAACGTGAATTTAAATACTGTTTCCGGCTCTGCTGTTGAATTATCAGAAGTTGCGTTCGGTCGTGAATTTAATGAAGCTCTTGTACACCAAGTTGTTACAGCTTATTTAGCTGGTGGTCGTCAAGGTTCTAAAGCTCAGAAATCACGTGCAGACGTTTCTGGCGGTGGTAAAAAACCATTCCGTCAAAAAGGTACTGGCCGCGCTCGTGCTGGTTCTATTCGTAGCCCAATCTGGGTTGGCGGTGGTAAAACTTTTGCTGCTCGTCCACAAGACTGGTCTCAAAAAGTAAACCGTAAAATGTACCGCGGTGCTATGCAATGCATCCTGGCTGAACTTGTTCGTCAAGATCGCTTAGTTCTAGTTGAAGAGTTTGCTGTTGCAGCTCCAAAAACTAAAGAATTGCTTGCAAAACTTAACGACTTGAATGCTACTCGTGCATTGATCGTTACTGATGCTGTTGATGAGAACTTGTATCTAGCTGCTCGTAACCTTCCACACGTTGATGTGGTTGATGCGACTGCAATCGATCCTGTTAGCTTGATCGCGTTCGACAAAGTTGTTATGTCTGTAGCTGCTGCTAAGAAAATTGAGGTAGAACTCGGATGAACAACGAACGTTTATATCAAGTCCTGCAAGGACCTGTTTTCTCAGAAAAAGCACAAGTTTTAGGTGAAACTGCTGGTGTTCAAGTATTCAAAGTTGCACTTGATGCAAACAAACTTGAAATCAAAAAAGCAGTTGAACAATTGTTTGGTGTAGAAGTTGTTAAAGTTAACACTACGATCACTAAAGGTAAAACTAAACGCTTTGGTAAAACATTAGGACGTCGTTCTGATGTTAAAAAAGCATACGTCACCCTGAAAGCTGGCCAAGATGTTGAAATGGCTGACTTGGGCGATGCCGCTGAAAGCGCAGCGGAATAAGGACGAAAACTATGCCTATTCAAAAATGTAAGCCAACGTCTCCAGGACGTCGCTTTGTAGAGAAAGTGGTTCATGATCACCTTCACAAAGGCGCGCCTTATGCTCCACTAGTTGAAGCTAAAAAACGTACTGGCGGCCGTAATAACAACGGTCACATTACGACTCGTCACGTTGGTGGCGGTCACAAACAACACTACCGTTTAATCGACTTCAAACGTAACAAAGACGGCATCCCAGCTGTAGTTGAGCGTATTGAATACGATCCAAACCGTACTGCGCACATTGCGTTGTTGAAGTATGCTGACGGTGAACGTCGCTACATCATCGCGCCTAAAGGTTTACGCGCTGGTGATTCAGTTCAATCTGGTAACGATGCTCCAATCCGTCCAGGTAACTGCTTGCCACTTCGCAACATGCCTATCGGTTCTACTCTTCACAACATCGAACTTAAAATCGGTAAAGGCGCGCAGTTAGCTCGTTCAGCTGGTACTTCTGTTCAGTTGTTGGGTCGTGACGGTTCTTACGCTATCGTTCGTCTTCGTTCAGGCGAAATGCGTAAAATTCATGTTGAATGCCGCGCTGTGTTAGGTGAAGTATCTAACTCAGAAAGCAACCTTCGCTCACTAGGTAAAGCTGGTGCATCACGCTGGCGTGGTGTTCGTCCTACCGTTCGTGGTATGGCGATGAACCCAGTTGATCACCCACACGGTGGTGGTGAAGGGCGTAACAAAGGTATTCAACCTGTAAGCCCATGGGGTCAAAAAGCTAAAGGGTACAAAACACGTACCAACAAGCGTACGACTAAGATGATTATTCGCGACCGTCGCGTTAAGTAACAAGTAAAGGAATCTGACAATGCCTCGTTCTCTGAAAAAAGGCCCATTCGTCGATGCGCACTTGTTCGCTAAGGTTGAAGCGGCTATCGCGGCTAATAACCGTAAGCCGATCAAAACTTGGTCGCGTCGTTCGATGATCCTCCCGGATTTTGTTGGTTTAACAATTTCTGTACACAATGGCCGTAACCATGTTCCAGTGATCATCTCTGAACATATGGTTGGACACAAGCTTGGTGAATTTGCGCCGACTCGTACCTACCGTGGTCACGGTGTTGACAAGAAATCTAAACGTTAATAGGTGCTATGATGGAAGTAACTGCTAAATTACGCGGTGCCGCTATCTCGGCACAAAAAGCTCGTTTGGTTGCAGATCTTATCCGCGGCAAATCTGTTGCGCACGCTCTTAACATCTTAAACTTCAGCAACAAAAAAGCTGCAGTATTGGTTAAGAAAGCGTTGGAATCTGCAATTGCAAACGCTGAACATAATAACAGTTTAGATGTAGACGACCTTAAAGTTTCTACGATCTACGTTGATGAAGGCATGAGCCTGAAACGTATTATGCCACGTGCTAAAGGCCGTGCAGATCGTATTACTAAGCGTACTTGTCACATCACCGTTAAGGTAGGGGTTTGATATGGGTCAGAAGGTTCATCCAATCGGTATCCGCCTAGGTGTTGTGAAACGTCATAACGCTAACTGGTATGCGAGTCCGAAACAATACGCTGAATACTTGCTTAAAGATTTGCAAGTTCGTGAGTTTTTAACTAAAAAACTTAAGAATGCAATGATCAGCAATATTCTTATCGAACGTCCAACAGGCGCTGCTAAAGTAACTATTAGCACTGCTCGTCCTGGTATCGTAATCGGTAAAAAAGGCGAAGACATTGAGAAATTACAACGCGAATTAACATCTATTATGGGTGTTCCTGCGCAAGTAAGTATCAACGAAATTGATCGTCCAGACTTAGACGCGCGTCTAGTTGCTGAAGCTATCGCTTCTCAATTGGAAAAACGTGTAATGTTCCGTCGTGCTATGAAGCGTGCGGTTCAAAACACTATGCGTGCTGGTGCGAAAGGTATCAAAGTAGAAGTTTCAGGCCGTTTAGGTGGTGCTGAGATTGCTCGTACTGAATGGTATCGTGAAGGTCGTGTACCTCTACATACTCTTCGTGCAGATATCGACTACGCGACTATGCGTGCTGAGACTACTTACGGTACGATTGGTGTTAAAGTTTGGATCTTCCGTGGCGAGATCTTGGGTGGCATGAAACAAGTCATGAACCCAGCTCCAGCTGAAGAACGTCCAGCTAAACGCGGTCGCGGTCGTGGTGAAGGTCAAGAGCGTCGTGGTCGTCGCAATGATCGTTCTGCTGAAAAAGGAGAATAATCCATGTTGCAACCTAAACGTACTAAATTCCGTAAGGTGCAAAAAGGCCGTAACACTGGTCTAGCTCACCGCGGTAGCTCAGTATCTTTTGGTACTATCGCACTTAAATCAATCGAACGTGGTCAAATGACTGCACGTCAAATTGAAGCAGCGCGTCGTACAATTAGCCGTCGTATTAAACGTGGTGGTAAAATCTTTATCCGTGTATTCCCGGACAAGCCAATTACTTCTAAACCACTTGAAGTGCGTATGGGTAAAGGTAAAGGTTCTGTGGAATACTGGGTTTGCCAAATCAAACCAGGTAAAGTCTTGTACGAAATTGATGGTGTTAACGAAGACCTAGCTCGCGAAGCGTTCACGCTTGCTGCTGCTAAACTTCCGTTTAAAACCACTATCGTGACTCGGACGGTAATGTAATGAAAACTAAAGATCTACGTGAAAAGTCGGTAGAAGAGTTGACAGCTTTGCTTGATGAGCAACAGCTAAACCAATTCCGTCTTCGTATGGCGAAAGCAACTGGTCAATTGGGTAAATCGCACGAAGTGCAATTGACTCGCAAGACTATTGCTCGTATCAAGACCCTCCTTACCGAAAAACAGGGGAACGGACAATGAGTGAAAATACAGTCCGCACGTTAACAGGCAAAGTAGTAAGCGACAAGATGGAAAAATCTATCGTTGTTCTTGTCGAACGCCGTGTTCAACACCCGTTGTATGGCAAATCAATCCGCCGTTCAACAAAATTACATGCTCATGATGAGAACAACACAGCTAAAGTTGGCGACGTTGTAACCATTAAAGAAAGCCGCCCAATGTCTAAAACTAAGTCATGGACTTTAGTTGAAGTTGTTGAAGCAGCTGCTGAGTAATTAACGTTCTTGTTGCATCATCGGTCAATTTCGAGTACTCTTTGAGCCTTTCGAAATTGTGACCGGTGATGCTCGGTTTTGGAGTAGGGCAATGATTCAGACCGAAACTATGCTCGACGTAGCAGACAACAGTGGTGCTCGCCGCGTACAATGTATTAAAGTACTTGGTGGTTCACATCGTCGTTATGCTTCTGTTGGCGACATTATTAAAGTTACTGTAAAAGAAGCAATTCCACGCGCACGTGTTAAAAAAGGTGACGTGATGAATGCAGTAGTTGTACGTACAAAATTCGGTATCCGTCGTCCAGACGGTTCAGTGATTCGTTTCGACGATAACGCTGCTGTTATTTTGAACAACAACAAAGCGCCGATTGCAACTCGTATTTTCGGACCAGTGACTCGTGAACTTCGTACTGAACAGTTCATGAAAATTATTTCATTGGCTCCTGAGGTTCTATAAGAGGCGATCATGGCTAAGATTAAAAAAGGCGATCAAGTAATTGTGATCGCAGGTAAAGAAAAAGGCAAACAGGGTACTGTTCTGTCTGTTTCTAATGACCGCGTTAAGGTTGAAGGCCTTAACTTGGTGAAGAAGCATCAAAAGCCGAACCGTGTTACTGGCGCTGAAGGCGGCATCGTAACTCAAGAAGCTTCGCTTCACATTTCAAACGTGGCAATTTTTAATGCTACAACCCAAAAGGCTGACCGTGTTGGTTACCAAACGATTGATGGCGTGAAAACTCGCGTATTCAAATCTAATGGTGAATCAGTGGCGGTAGCGAAGTAATAGGTTGAAAAAGGCAATGGCCAGACTTAAAGCACGTTACAACGACGAACTTAAAGCTCAATTAAAAGAACAATTGGGAATTAAGAATGTGATGGAGATCCCTCGCATCACTAAAATCACTATCAACATGGGTGTTGGTGCAGCTTCTGCTGACAAGAAACTCCTTGATGGTGCTCTTTCTGATATGCAAGCTATCGCTGGTCAAAAACCAGTTCTTACGTTAGCTCGTAAATCTATCGCTGGTTTCAAAATCCGTGATGGTTGGCCGATTGGTTGTAAAGTTACTTTACGCGGCGAACGTATGTACGAATTCTTAGACCGTCTGATCTCGATTGCGATTCCTCGTATCCGTGACTTCCGTGGTTTCTCTGCGAAATCATTTGATGGTCGTGGTAACTACTCAATGGGTCTTAAAGAACAGATCATGTTCCCTGAGATCGATTTTGACAAGATTGACCGTATTCGTGGTATGGACATTACCATCACTACGACTGCTCGCACCGATGACGAAGGCCGTGCGCTAATGCGTGCATTCGGCTTCCCGTTCAAATAAGAGGTCGAAATGGCTAAGAAAAGTATGATTAATCGCGAATTGAAACGCGAAGCTACTGTTGCTAAATACGCTGCAAAACGTGCTGAATTAAAAGCAATCATTGCAAACGTAAATGCTTCAGATGAAGAGCGTTTCGATGCGATGATGAAATTACAAGCATTACCACGTAATGCATCTCCAGTACGTCTACGTAACCGTTGTGGTTTAACTGGTCGTCCTCATGGTTACTTCCGTAAGTTCGGCTTAAGCCGTAACATGGTACGCGATAAAGTAATGCAAGGTGATGTACCTGGCGTTGTTAAGGCAAGCTGGTAAGGAGCACTATAAATGAGTATGCAAGATACCGTTGCCGACATGCTAACACGTGTTCGTAACGCACAAATGGCAAAGAAACAAACTGTTTCTATGCCTAATTCTAAGTTGAAAGTTGCGATTGCTAACGTACTTCAACAAGAAGGTTATATTTCAAACGTAGAAGTTGCTGAAGTTGAAGGCAAAGCAACTCTTACTTTGACTTTAAAATATTTTGAAGGCAAGCCAGTTATCGAAACTGTGAAACGCGTAAGCCGTCCAGGTCTACGTCAGTATCGCGGTAAAGATGCACTTCCAAGCGTTAAGCAAGGTTTAGGTATTGCAATTGTTTCTACAAGCAAAGGCATCATGACTGATCGCGCTGCACGTGCTGCAGGCGTTGGTGGTGAAGTTATTGCTTTTGTTTCTTAATAGGTGATTCCTCATGTCTCGTGTGGCTAAAGCCCCAGTAACTGTACCTAACGGTGTAACAGTTACTCAGAACGGCCGGCAGGTCGAAGTGAAAGGCAGCAAAGGTACATTGTCTTTCAACCTGCATGCGCTGGTCGAGCTAAAACAGGAAGACGGTACTCTAGTTATTGCTCCTAAAGCTGAATCTAAAGACGCTTGGATGCAAGCTGGTACTGCTCGCGCTGTGCTTAACAACCTTGTAAAAGGTGTAAGCGAAGGTTTCGAACGTAAGTTACAACTTATCGGTGTTGGTTATAAAGCTGCGGTTAAAGGTAACGTTGTTAACCTTAACCTTGGTTTCTCTCACCCGATCGACTATACGCTTCCTGAAGGTGTAACTGCTGAAACTCCAACTGCAACTGAAATCGTACTTAAATCTGCTGATAAAGCAGTTCTAGGTCAAGTCGCTGCAGATATCCGTGGTTACCGTCCACCAGAGCCTTATAAAGGTAAAGGTGTTCGTTATTCTGACGAAGTTGTACTTCGTAAAGAAGCTAAGAAGAAATAAGGCGCGAGGTTCTTATGAACGAAAAGAAACAATCCCGTTTGCGTCGTGCGAAAAGCACACGCTTGCACATCCGTGCATTGGGTGCGACTCGTTTGTGTGTAAACCGCACTCCGCGTCACATCTATGCTCAAGTTATCTCAGCAGATGGTGGCAAAGTATTAGCGCAAGCTTCTACTTTAGACGCTACTCTACGTGCGGGTACTACTGGTAACGTTGAAGCAGCTCAAAAAGTAGGTGCTTTAATCGCAGAACGCGCTAAAGCAGCTGGTGTTACTAAAGTTGCATTTGACCGTTCTGGTTTCAAATATCATGGTCGTATCAAAGCTTTGGCTGATGCTGCCCGTGAAAACGGCTTGGAGTTCTAATCATGGCTAAAGTTGAACAAAACGAAGGTCTTGTTGAAAAGCTGGTTGCCGTTGATCGTGTAGCCAAAGTTGTTAAGGGTGGTCGTATCTTCTCTTTCACAGCATTAACTGTTGTGGGTGATGGTAATGGTCGCGTAGGTTTTGGTCGTGGTAAAGCGCGTGAAGTTCCAGCTGCTATTTCTAAAGCACTTGAAGCTGCTCGTCGTAACATGATTACTGTTGACCTTGTTGATGGTACTGTTCAGCACCCTATCAATGCTCGTCACGGTGCAAGCCGCGTTTACATGCAACCTGCTTCTGAAGGTACTGGTGTAATTGCTGGTGGCGCGATGCGTGCAGTTTTAGAAGCTGTTGGCGTACGTAACGTATTAACTAAATGTTATGGCTCTACAAACGCTGCTAACGTAGTAAACGCGACTTTTAATGGTTTGCGTGATATGACTTCTCCTGAGAAAGTTGCTGCGAAACGTGGTTTAACAGTAGAACAAATTCAAGGGTAATCAATCATGAAAACGATTAAAGTTACCCAGACTAAATCTGCATCGCACCGCTTGAAAAATCACAAGCTGAGCCTGAAAGGTTTAGGTCTGCGTCGTATTGGTCATACTGTAGAAGTGCAAGATACGCCTTCTAACCGTGGTATGATCAACCAAGTCTACTATATGGTTAGTGTAGAGGAATAAGCCATGACTCTGCGTTTAAATACAATTGCACCTGCAGAAGGTGCTAAGCGTGACAACCTTCGTCTAGGCCGTGGTATCGGTTCTGGCGTTGGTAAGACTGGTGGTCGTGGTATCAAAGGTCAAAACTCACGTAAGAGCGGTGGTACTCGTCCAGGTTTCGAAGGTGGTCAAACTGCACTTTATCGTCGTTTGCCTAAATTCGGTTTCACTAGCCAATTGGCTTTGAAAACTGCTGAAGTACGTTTATCTGAGCTTGCTAAAGTTGAAGGCGACATCGTGTCTCTTGAAACTTTAAAAGCTGCGAACGTTGTACGTAAAGACATGACTCGTGCTCGTATCGTACTTTCTGGTGAAATTACTCGTGCATTCACTGTACAAGGTGTTGCATTGACTAAAGGCGCTAAAGCTGCTGTTGAAGCTGCTGGCGGTAAAGTCGAGGAGTAATCCCCAGTGTCTATGACTCCTAGTTCTTCAGGTCATGTCAACATGATGAAAGGCCAACCATTTCATGTGAAATACCGTGAAATTATTCGTCGAATGATGTTTCTCATTGGTGCGTTGTTGGTGTTTCGACTAGGAGCGCATATTCCAGTACCAGGGATTAATAATGCTGCGCTAGAAAATCTGTTTAATGCAAACCAAGGTACCATCCTTGGTTTGTTTAACATGTTTTCGGGTGGTGCATTAGAGCGAATGTCGATTCTTGCTTTAGGGATCATGCCATATATCTCTGCATCGATTATCGTGCAGTTGATGTCTACAGTGGTTCCATCGCTCGAAGCTTTGAAAAAAGAAGGCGAGCAGGGCAAACGTAAGATTAACCAATACACACGACAAGGCACTCTGTTCCTTGCACTTGTGCAAGCAATTGGTATGTGTGCTGGCCTGATCAGCCAGGGAATTACCCTGACCTCTGGTCTGGCTTTTTATGTTCCTGCAGTAACCTCTTTGGTTGCGGGGACCATGTTCTTGATGTGGCTGGGTGAACAAATTACCGAGCGTGGGGTGGGTAATGGTATTTCCATGATCATCTTCGCAGGTATCGTTGCAGGATTGCCGACTTTAGTTATGCAGTCTCTAACTTCAGTTGATAATGGCCAGTCTAGTCTAATTGGACTAGCAATTTTTGGTCTGTTATCGATTGCTGTACTTGCAGCGATTGTGTTTATCGAGAAGGCGCAGCGTCGTATTCCGGTGAACTATGCTCAAAAGCAGCAGGGACGTCGTGTATTTACTGCACAGCAAACGCATTTGCCATTAAAAATTAATATGGCGGGTGTAATTCCGGCAATTTTTGCCAGCTCTTTACTTTTGTTCCCAGCGAGCTTAGGTCAGTGGGTTGGTAGTTCGGATCCAAGTGCAGGAATTATCAAGCGTAGTCTACAAGACTTGGCATTGGTGTTATCGCCTGGTCAGCCGTTGTATTTGGTGCTCTTTGGTGCGTTAATTATCTTTTTCTGTTACTTCTATACAGCACTGGTATTTAGTCCTAAAGAAGTGTCAGAGAACTTGAAACGCAGCGGAGCTTACGTGCCTGGTATTCGTCCAGGTGAGCAAACTGCTCGTTACTTAGATCATATTCTCAATCGTTTGACCTTTATCGGCGCGATATACATCACTGTCATCTGTTTAATGCCGATGATTTTGCAAAGCTCTTTTGGTATTCCATTTAGCTTGGGCGGAACATCGTTGCTGATCGTGGTAGTGGTGGTGATGGACTTTATGGCTCAGCTTCAAGCACATCTCACCTCGCACCAGTATGACAATCAAACGTTAATGAGAAAAACGACTGCTCATCCTAAGGGATAAGCGCACTTAGAGGTTTCATCATGAAAGTACAAGCTTCTGTAAAGAAAATTTGTGGTAGCTGTAAAGTTATCCGTCGTAATGGGGTTATCCGCGTGATTTGTAGCGCAGAACCTCGTCATAAGCAGCGTCAAGGTTAATCTGATCAAGACCTGTTGATTTCAGTAGGCGAATTGGGTTATTATCCGCCCCTCAAGATTTTTGTGGGGCGGTTGATTATCTCTACTGCCTTTTTGGAGAAAATTGAATGGCTCGTATTGCCGGTGTAAACATTCCGGATAACAAGCATGCTGTTATCTCTCTAACGTACATCTTTGGTATTGGTCGCCACACTGCTAAGTCAATCTTAGCTGCTGCGGGTATCCCAACTACTACTAAGATCCGTGAATTAGATGACGCTCAGCTTGATGCGATTCGTGCAGAAATTGCCAAGGTTCCGACCGAAGGTGATTTACGTCGCGAAATTTCCATGAACATTAAACGTTTAATGGATTTAGGCTGCTACCGCGGTCTTCGTCATCGTCGCAGCTTGCCTGTCCGTGGTCAACGCACCAAAACTAACGCACGTACCCGTAAAGGTCCGCGCAAACCAATTAAGAAATAAGATTTCTGGAAGCTAAAAGATGGCTAAAGATACTCGCACACGCAAGAAGGTCACTCGTACCGTCTCTGAAGGTGTTGCACACATTCACGCTTCTTTTAATAACACCATTGTGACTATTACCGATCGTCAAGGTAATGCACTGGCTTGGGCCACTTCAGGTGGACAAGGCTTCCGTGGATCACGTAAATCAACTCCGTTTGCTGCTCAGGTAGCTGCTGAAGTTGCTGGTAAAGCAGCTTTAGATTACGGTTTGAAAAACTTGGACGTCCTTGTGAAAGGTCCTGGTCCAGGTCGTGAGTCTGCGGTTCGTGCATTAGGTGCAGTGGGTTATAAAATTAACAGCATTACCGATGTGACTCCAATCCCTCACAACGGTTGCCGTCCACCTAAAAAACGTCGCGTGTAAGGAGAAACATTCATGGCTCGTTATATTGGTCCAAAATGCAAACTCTCTCGCCGCGAAGGGACAGACCTGCAATTAAAATCTGGCGTTAAACCATTTGACGTCAAAACTAAAAAACACGCTAAAGCTCCTGGTCAACATGGTGGAGCTCGTGGCGGTAAACAATCTGAGTACTCACTACAATTACGTGAAAAACAAAAAGTACGTCGTATGTACGGTGTTTTAGAGCGTCAATTTAGTAACTACTACAAAGAAGCTGCTCGTGTTAAAGGCGCAACTGGTGAAAACCTGTTGAAACTGCTTGAAAGCCGTCTTGATAACGTTGTTTATCGCATGGGTTTTGGTTCTACACGTGCAGAAGCTCGTCAGTTAGTATCTCACCGTTCAATCACTTTAAATGGCCGTCGCGTTAATATCGCGTCTATCCAAGTTAAAGCTGGTGACGTGATTGCAGTTCACGAAGGCGCTAAACAACAATTACGTATCAAAAACGCAATTGAATTAGCTGCTCAACGTGGCATTCCTTCTTGGATGGAAGTAAATCATTCTAAACTAGAAGGTACGTTCAAAGCTGCACCGGATCGTTCTGATTTACCTGCTGAAATCAACGAAAGCTTGATTGTAGAATTGTATTCTAAATAATCCTTGAGGTAGCAATATGACGCGTACTGCAAATGAGTTTCTAACTCCGCAAGCGATCAAGGTCGAAGCGGCAAGCGGGACCTCGGCAAAAGTTATTCTAGAACCCTTAGAGCGTGGCTTTGGTCATACTCTGGGCAATGCTTTACGTCGCATCCTTCTTTCTTCTTTACCTGGCGCTGCTGTGGTAGAAGTTGAGATTGAAGGTGTTGAGCACGAGTACAGTACTTTGGAAGGCTTGCAGCAGGACATCGTCGAGCTCTTGCTGAACCTAAAAGGATTGTCTATTAAGCTGTTCGATCAAAATGAAGCTTATTTAACATTAGAGAAACAAGGTCCAGGCGACGTAACTGCGGCTGACCTTCGTTTACCTCATAATGTTGAAGTGGTTAACCCTGAACACTTGATCGGCACGTTAAGTGCATCAGGCAATCTTAAGATGCGCCTGAAAGTGGCTCAAGGCCGTGGCTACGAGACTTCTGACTCACGTTTCCCAGAAGGCGAGACTCGCCCAGTGGGTCGTTTACAGTTAGATGCATCTTACAGCCCGATCAAACGTGTGTCTTACACAGTGGAAAACGCTCGTGTAGAACAACGTACTGACCTTGATAAACTGGTCATTGATCTTGAAACCAACGGTACAGTTGATCCTGAAGAAGCAATCCGCAAAGCGGCAACAATCTTGCAACAACAAATTGCAATCTTTGTTGATCTTCAGAAAGATCAAGCTCCTGTGGCTCAAGAACCTCGTGAAGAAGTTGATCCAATTTTGCTTCGTCCAGTAGATGATCTAGAGCTAACTGTTCGTTCTGCTAACTGTTTGAAAGCAGAAAACATTTACTACATTGGTGATCTTGTACAGCGTACTGAGGTTGAGTTACTTAAAACTCCTAACCTTGGTAAAAAATCGCTTACTGAGATCAAAGATGTTCTGGCTTCCAAAGGCTTACAACTCGGCATGCGTTTAGAGAACTGGCCACCAGCTAGTCTCCGTATGGACGATCGTTTCGCCTATCGTAGCCGTTAATTAAGTAGGACTATCACCATGCGTCATCGTAATAGTGGTGTGAAATTAGGCCGTACAAGCAGTCATCGTAAAGCGATGTTCCAAAACATGGCTAACTCTTTGTTCGAGCACGAGTTGATCAAAACAACTGTGCCTAAAGCTAAAGAATTACGTCGTGTTGCTGAGCCTTTAATCACTTTAGCTAAAGTCGATACAGTAGCAAACCGTCGTTTGGCGTTTGCTCGTACTCGTTCAGCTGCAACTGTTGGTAAATTATTTACCGTTCTTGGCCCTCGTTACAAAGAGCGTAACGGCGGTTATCTACGTGTTCTTAAAGCGGGCTTCCGTGCAGGTGATGCTGCACCGATGGCTTACGTTGAGCTAGTAGATCGCGAAGTTAACTAATTTCGTGTAGAGCAGCAAACGTTGTTCGAAAAGGTCGGTTGAATAAACCGGCCTTTTTTATTGTCTTGCATTTGCCTATTATCAGGCAGTTTAGAAATCTGTCCTGAAAAGATAAAAAAATAATCACTTTTACTTAAACTTGACATTGTGTATTGTCAATTTTGTGCTTTAATAAAAATATATGACAATACTCAGGTAAAAGAAGAATATGGAAAAGCAAGTTGATATTTTAATTGTAGGCGCGGGGATCTCAGGAATTGGTCTGGCAGCCCATCTTTCTAAACATAGCCCTCAACGCTCATTCGAAATTATTGAACGTCGCGAAAGCTTTGGCGGTACGTGGGACCTGTTTAAATATCCTGGTATCCGTTCAGATTCGGATATGTCGACTTTTGGTTTCAACTTTAAGCCGTGGAAAAAAGAAAGTGTATTGGCTTCTGGCTCAGCAATTAAAAACTATATTGCAGAAGTGGTTCAGGAATTTAACTTGAGCTCAAAAATTCATTTTCAACATCGCGTCGTTAGTGCCAATTATGATTCAGCGACACGTAAATGGTCAGTCGTAGTTGAAAACGCTCAGGGCAAAAAGCAGACCTGGATCGCTAACTTTGTTCTTGGCTGTACTGGTTACTACAATTATGATCAAGGCTTCCAGCCGGAATTCCCGAATCAGGATGCATTCAAAGGTACATTCATTCACCCGCAGCATTGGCCTGAAAATCTGGACTATAGCGGAAAAAAAGTAGTCATTATTGGCAGTGGTGCAACAGCGATTACATTGGTTCCTGCCATGGTTAAAGGCGGTGCAGGGCATGTGACCATGTTACAGCGCTCTCCAACCTATATCGCGTCAGTGCCTTCGATCGATATGATTTACTCAAAAATGCGTAAATTATTGCCTGAAGATGTGGCCTATAAGCTGACCCGTGCGCGTAATATCGGCATGCAGCGTGGTATCTATGCACTTGCACAAAAACAGCCAAAATTACTGAAAACATTACTATTAAAATCAGTACAGTTCCAGCTGAAAGGTAAAGTGGATATGAAACACTTTACCCCGAATTATGAACCTTGGGATCAGCGTCTATGTGTAGTGCCAGATGGGGATTTATTCAAAATCCTGCGTGAAGGTCATGCATCTGTAGAAACCGATCATATCCAGAAATTTACTGAAACTGGGATTCAGCTAAAATCAGGTAAACATCTGGATGCGGATATTATTGTGTCTGCCACCGGTTTAAATATTCAGATTCTTGGTGGTATTCAGGCCACAATGGATGGTAAACCTTTAGATACGTCGAAGCATATGCTGTATCAAGGGGTGATGGTCAGTGATGTGCCAAATATGGCGCTGATTATTGGTTACATTAATGCTTCTTGGACCTTGAAAGTGGATATTGCCGCAGAATATATCTGTCGTCTGCTCAATTATATGGATCAGCATGGTTATGATGAAGTGATTCCGGAAGGAGATGCCACCGAGTTGCTGGAAGATACGGTGATGGGTAGTTTAACTTCAGGCTATATTGCCCGTGCAGCGGATGTGATGCCGAAACAGGGTAAGCATGCGCCTTGGAAAGTATCCAATAATTATCTGGCGGACCGTAAAGAGCTGAAAACTGCATCTTTTGAAGATGGAGTATTGAAATTCAAATCGAAATCCAGTGCTGTGCCATCCAAGCCAAGATTGGTGTCTTAAGTATTGACATAGATAAAAGGAGTACCTGATGTACTCCTTTTTTATATTTCAAATTAAAGTGATCTGGAAATCAGTTCCTTCATGATTTCATTGGTTCCTGCATAAATGCGGTTCGCGCGATTATCCAGGTACGCTCGTGCAATCGGATATTCCAGCATATAGCCATAACCGCCATGCAGTTGTAGGCATTCATCCACCACTTTGCTATATAGTTCAGAAATTTTGTATTTAGCAGCTGCGGCGGCATCAATTCCCAATTCATGGGTAAGCTGTAGTTGCATACAACGGTCCAGATAAGCCCGACAAATTTCAATTTCAGTACGCAATTCTGCCAGTTTAAAACGGGTATTTTGAAAAGCGCTGATCGGTTTGCCAAAGGCTTGACGTTCTTTGGTGTATTTTACCGTATGTGCGAATGCCGCTTCTGCCCCTGCCTGACATATGATGGCCACAATTAACCGTTCCCAAGCCAGTTCTTTCATCAGCATCATAAAACCCATGCCTTCCTGACCTAGCAGGTTTTCTTTAGGCACACGAACATTGTCAAAAAACAGTTCACAGGTATCCTGACCTTTCATGCCGATTTTATTTAAGGGTTTACCTTTACTAAATCCTGCACGATCTGCTTCGACCATAATTAAGGAAAGGTTGGCAGAGCCTTTCTCGCTATGACCCGTCTTACATACCACAATTGCCATATCACAAAGATAGCCATTGGTAATGAATATCTTGGAACCATTAATCACATACTCATCACCCTCTAATACCGCAATTGTGCGTACTGCCTGCAGGTCGGAGCCAGTTCCAGGTTCGGTCATCGCAATTGCCGTGACCACTTCACCTGTAGCCATTTTCGGGAGCCATTGCTGCTTTTGTGTTTCATTGCCAAAGTTCAGAATATAATTGGCCACGATATCGGAGTGCAGTGAAAATCCTGTCGCAGAGTCGCCTGCATAGGCCTGTTCCTCGATCAGGATCATACTGTATAAACGATCCACCCCTGAACCGCCATAAGCTTCAGGCATCGTGGCACAGAGAAGGCCAAGTTCACCGGCTTTATTCCAGAGCTCACGATCGATATGCTGTTGCTGTTCATATTTTTCTGTATGAGGAATCACTTCCTTTTCATAGAATTTACGGACCATCTCCCGAAAGGCTTCATGTTCATCATTGAAAAGCTGACGTGGCAGCATGCTGGCCAATGGACGGATCGCGCTCGAATGCATCTTATAATTTCCTTATTGTGATGTTTTATTTAACTTAAGATAGAGCAGACGAGGGAACAATGAGCTGAATGTTCAAATCTGGGGAATCTACTGATGCTTTTGGTCATTTGTATGAAATACCTCGAAATTCAGCAATGGCTTAAGGTAAACTACTCAGGTTTGTAACGAGTTGGGAAAATTCGATGACTGATGACATCACCTTAGAAGAGCGCAAAGTGATTTATCGCGCGCGTCGTGGCTTGAAAGAGATCGATGTATATTTTGATCCCTACGTGAAAAACTATTATCTCAATGCTGATCCCTTCGAAAAACAAATGTTTGCTGAGTTGGTTGCACAGGAAGATCCGGACCTGCTGGACTGGTTTATGGAAGTGTCAGAACCCCCACGCCCTGAATTAAAAGATTTTATCAAGAAGCTTAAATTTTACGTTCATGGATAATCGCTGTTTCAAGCTGAAACGCAGCAAGTGTGCACTGGTGTTTCAGCTTTTTATTTTTGCTGTATTGATGTTCCTGTTGTATCAGTTATTGCCTGTGATAATGTGGCTGGTTTGTGGCGTCATCGGATTGGTCATTTACCAGTTATTTTATCGTAAGACACCTCACATTGAGCAGTTTGAATATCTGGATGGACGTGAATGGTCGCTGACAGCAGCTGCGCAAGGCACACGGCGAGTGTTGATCAGTCACGTGATTGATCACCAAGCTTATATCGTGGTGTATTTCCAGCATGCAAAAGCACGTCCGTTGCTCATCTGGTGTGACCAGTTGCCTTTTAAACAATGGAAGTCTTTGAAAGTTTTGACAAAAATACTTTAATTGTCCGACAAATGATATTCCGAAATTTTAAATAAATTGATTAAAAATAAAGATTTATCCGCTAACCCCGCTCGAATTGTCAGACAAAAAATCACATTTCTCTGTAAAAACAATGAATTGTCTGACAATTTTTCAGCTGCTTTTTTTATAAGCAGGTACATTTAAGTCACCAACAGCGAACACAGGAGATCATGATGGAATTTCCAATGTGGATGTTTTTGATCGTTGCGATTGTGATGGCCCTAGTCATAGGACGGCTGGGAACGGTGCTGAAGGACAGATTTTCACCTAAATAACAGAATTAAGCTCGAGAATCTATTTTCTTCTCGGCTTGTCAAGTTGATAAGTAGCATGTGCTGAACCGTCGCAATGCTACTTTTTTTTGCCCAAAATTTGGGATTTTATCTACTACAGTCAATTGCAGCTGGGAAATTTAATGGCAAAGTGTCTGGTCTAAATTAGAGTAAATACTCTTTTATTCGTTATATGCTTCTGATATGTTTAGCAGAATAATGGACATAATCACAATTATAGAGGACAGGAAAATGTCGAGCGTCCGAAAAATATGCCAAGGTATGGCGACCATTGCAATAACAACAACAGTTCTAACAGGATGTTCTCAGGTCATTAAAACCGGTGCCAATGTGGCGCTGGGCTTCACTGAAAAGCATATTGTTCCACCAATCCTGGCGATGGATGATGCCGAGATGGTGTGTAATTCCGGGAATTCTTTAACACCAGCCATCATGTCGACCAAGGAAATGGGGGCTGATCCGACTCGTGTTGCGGTACTGATGTACTCCGCAGCCGGGATTTGTGCCGAGCAGAAAGCGCTGGATGCAGAGCTACGGTATCTGCGTGCTTCTAAAGTCAATCAGGTGACTGAAGCTCAGGATGCGCGGATTGAGCAGAAACGGTGGGCTGCACTGGCTGCACAACGTCAGTACACGGGTTATCAGTTATTTCAGACCCGTTATGAGAAAAAATATAAAAAAGCGCTGGGTGAAGGCTGCCTACGCATGAACAGTGATATTGAACAGACAGTTTATCTGCTGGGCATGCTGAGTGGCTTGCAAGCCATGACCAATGACATTAACTCGGGTGGGGCTGTAC
This sequence comes from Acinetobacter sp. YH16031, assembly GCF_013417335.1. NCBI lineage: Bacteria > Pseudomonadati > Pseudomonadota > Gammaproteobacteria > Moraxellales > Moraxellaceae > Acinetobacter > Acinetobacter sp. YH16031. The sequence goes on along the minus strand of NZ_VPED01000020.1, from coordinate 3,757 downwards.
AAGTACCTAAAGATATTGCGGCTGTGGTTGAGCGTGGCATGACCTGTCTGGATAATACCAAATTCTGGGGCGCGCCAAATGCAACCCGTGCTGTGATCTGGACTTTATTGCCAGGGGCAGGTGATGGAAAACCTGATCCTTACCAAACTCTGAAACAGTCAGTACAAATTGGTGAGCAAAAAGGTGTACGTTTATCACATGCCTTATATGCTGTAGCGGCACAGGCCAGTGGGGATGATGCCAAAATTCGTGATGCGTTAAGAACCTTTGATCAGGCACGTAGTGATGAAAAACCGGTCAATCCTCAGTTCAAGCTGATCGACAGTATGGCTGCCATTATGGTGAATGGTATTTCTGACCGTTACTGGACTGAAAATACCGGTATTCGTAGCGCAGATGATGGCATGCAGACCTTCTGGGATGAAACGGATAATTCTTCAGAACTAGATGATCTGTTTAGCGCTGACCTATAATTTAATGAAAAATTAAGTAAATGATGCTCATAGAGGTCATTTTCAATATGCTGAAAGGAGTTCAAGGAGCCGATGCAAGATCAACATCTTCGACGAAAAATTATTTTTCTGGCGGCTTTTGTCTCTCTTTCAGCGAGTTTGCAAATCTTTAACGATGCTTTCATCTACTGGCAGGAAAGCCTGCTCGGAGAATTCTGGCGGCTCTGGACCGCGCACTGGGTGCATGTCGGCTGGGCCCATTATTTTCTGAATATTCTTGCCTTTATCTGTCTACCTTTCATTTTCCCCCGTGCATCTGTGTGGCATTTCGTCTCGATTCTTTTGATCCTGCCGCCGTTGATCAGCCTGAGTTTTTATTTTTTCCTGCCAAATATTGAAGCATATGCAGGACTATCCGGGGTATTACATGGGGCTTATGTCGCAGTCGCCTGTGTGCATCTGCTTTATCAACGCGAACGTGGATTTGCCGTGCTGGTATTATTTTTAATCTTTGCCAAACTGATTTGGGAAAATACCATTGGAAATCAGGAAACTGCACAACTTATCGGCAGTCCGGTACTGGTCGAAGCGCATTTATTAGGGGTGATCTGGGGAGTGGTAGTCGCATTGCTCTATATCTTGGGCAATTATGTCCAGGATAGCTGAAACTGTTGGCAGAAAAGACAAAAAGAAAAGATAAATTGTCATTTTTATTCTGCTGATTTTCATGCAGAGTCAAAACAGAAAATAATGATACTGACCCTTGTAAAGGAATTTTCGGGGCAGACAGGAAGACCAGCGCTTAAAAGAATGTAAGGCGCGAAAACAAGAATAGGAAAATACATGCACAACGATAATCAAAACAGATCAGGATTAGGTCTGTTACGTTATATCTGGACAGAGTGGATCTCGACCTTTGTCGTGCTCATCTTGCTCTTACTGACCTTAGTGATTGGAACCGGGGAAATGATTCATGGTCAGTTACTGCGTATGGGCGAGCGTCTGTATGGTGATCCGGCGACAGGCATGCAATATTCGTTTTTGCGTGCTGAACCGAAAGCACCACAATGTGATCGTAATATTAATGTCGATCAAAAAGTTCAGGAGCAGATGAAAGCAGATGCCGCCGATGAATATGCCGATTTCTTCGGTGTACGTTCTGAAGCGGATGTGCGTGCTGCAGTGATGCAGGCACAACAGGTTTGTGAAGAGTCTTACCAGTTCTATGACAAGGCGATAACGCATATTGAAGCGCATCCAAGTATTCGCGCCTATCGCAGTTTTGAAACTTCATTCTTTGGCATTTTCAAGTTCGGGACTGAAAACCGTGCCTTACTGTTGATTATCATGGTGGTATTTGCTGCAATCAGTGCGACATTAAAAACCCATCATATCGGTCTACGTAGCCCAGCCACCCGTATCGATTTCAAAGTTTATTCTGTGGCGATGCTGATCGCGAACAGTTTCCTGGTCTATTCTTCCTACAGCCAATATATGTCGGTGCTGAATTCCGGGGTGCCGATGGGAGACATGAAGTATGTCTACTGGCTATGGATGATTCTCTTTGGGACATTGACCCTGATCAGTCTGTACCAAGTCATTAAGCCACCTCAGGCGACCCGAGAGGGAGGCAGTTTTGGACTGGCTTTCTTAAGCGTGCCACTGTATGCCTATATGGCCATCAGTACTGGGTTTAACTTTGTCTTCTTGATGGATTACCCGATGGGTCAGGGTATCTATCTGGGGCAACTGGTTGAATTCTCGAGCATCTTCCTGAATCTGGCCTTATTTATCTGGGCCGGTATGTTGCTGAAACAAACCCGTGTCGTAGACATGTTCCTGAATATCCTGCGTCCATGGAATCTGGCACCAGAAACCTTGACCTGGTTAATCCTGCTGGCAGCTGCACTACCAACCGCTTATACCGGTGCATCTGGGATTTTCGTGATTGCTGCAGGTGCGATCATTTATAAGGAAGTCTGGAATGCCGGTGGTCGCCGTCAGTTTGCCTTGGCAGCAACAGCGATGTCCGGTTCACTCGGTGTGGTGCTTCGTCCATGTCTACTGATTGTTGTGGTTGCTTCACTGAACAAGGAAGTGACGACAGATATGCTGTATCACTACGGTGTCTATGTCTTCCTGCTCAGTTCAACATTGTTCCTGATCATTTCGCTATTCTTTGCTGAAAGCAAGTTCCGTATTGCTGCACCTGGTCTGGCTGCACCACAGTCTGCACGTGCCTTTGTAAATGTGATTCCTTATATTGTGATTTTCATCCTGATCTGGCTGTTCTACAAATATGCTTTATCTACAGATCTGAATGAATTTACTGCACCTGTCATGATGCCAGTCATTCTGTTGATGATCGTGCTATTTGATAAGTTACGTCATGAGCCTGCACCATTACCACCAGTAGGGCATTGGGATGAAACCTTAACCACAACCTTAGGTTCAGGAAATACGCCTGCAATGGCAACTGCGGGTACAGCCATTAATGCAGAGTATCGTGAAGCAGAGCATATTGAGCAGCAGGGCGGTGAACTGGCTGTAGACCATGGTGTAAAACGTTCGACTGTTGGTGAAAGCTTGCGTCAAGTCGGCTTCTGGAAATCATTACACATTTCGACCAGTGAAACGGTTGGACACATTGGTGCGCTGGTGATCCTGATGGCACTGTCTGTCAGTGTGGGTGGCCTGCTGGAACGTATGGAAATTATGGAAGCGTTCCCGACAGATATCAGCAGTACCATTCTGGTGATTTCCATGATTGTTGGCCTGATGGTGTTCGTTGGCATGATCATGGATCCGTTCGGCGCGGTGATCCTGATTTCAGCAACGGTTGCACCAGTCGCCTATCAATATGGAATTCATCCGGTGCATTTCTGGATGATTACCTTGATTGGTTTCGAGCTGGGTTATGTGACACCGCCAGTTGCCCTGAACCATCTGTTGGCAAGGCAATCCATTGGTGATGCTGAAGTGGCTGAGGCGGATGCAGAAGTTCGACATAAGTCCTTCTATTATCGTTATGAGCGCTGGATTTTACCGATGATCGTGTTACTGCCAGCGATGCTGATCATTGCCTATGTGCCATATGTATTTAAACTCTTCAGCTGGTATCAGTAATTTAAGCAAATAAAAAAAGCACCTTCGGGTCATTGCTGTCCCACAATTTTTTACAAGAGGAAGCTCAAATGAGCTTCCTCTTGTTTTATGGGTATTTTATCGGGTGAAAATAAAGCTTTTAAAGTTCTTCTTTCAAACAAATTCACTTGAATTATTCTGAGTAAACGTTGAACTGTCCA
>NZ_VPED01000200.1:0-1014 GCF_013417335.1 Acinetobacter sp. YH16031 | reverse complement strand
GCAGTTTTGGCAAAAAAAGTATAAAAAAAACCAGTCTTAGAATGGGTCATACCTGTAGCCATCATCTTTACTTGGCGATGGTGTTGGTGTTGGTGTTGGCTCAATATCTCGCACCTGGCTAACTTCAACTGGTTTTTTAAATCGGTCTTTGGCTGTATCGAATAGAGAATCTAGGCGGTCATGCTCACGTTGAGAGAAGTAAGTACCTAACCGCTTTTCAGCAAATTTCACCATTCTCTTATCATTGGCAATCATCTGTTGAATGTGATCACGCATCTGGTCTGTCATGTCTTTTTCTTGGCGTGAGAAGTGCTGTAAAGCGTTGTACTTCTCGCATATAGCTTCATACAGCTCAGTCCCCATCGGATTTTTTTTGTGATACTTCAATTCTTGTATTTCAGCCCAATATTTCACGTCTTTGGCTGCACTAACATAGCTGTATGAGAATATACGTGCAGCATCAATTGGGCTTTTCGGTTTAATAGCAAAGCCTTTGGAATTGATAGCTGTTAATACTCGATTGCTTTCTTTAATTGTGTGGTCAAATCTCTCAGTGAGTCTTCCAAAGTCGTTAAGCGTTCGCTGACTTCTGTGGTATTTAGAAGTGAGCTGGCGGTAGAAATCTGTGAAAGGGTCTGTGTTAATTTCGATTGAGTATCCTGAATATCTTTGAGCATCGGCTGAATTTGCTGATTGATCTTGTCTTGGACTAACTGATCTATATTTGATTCCCTCAAGGCACTGGTTAAGGTTTTTTCCAAATAAGCCTGCGTTTGTTTTGAGAATCCTTTGATAGATTCGTTCAAAAAGTCCACTGGTGGCTCTTCTTTCATCTGTTGAAGTAGTGCTGCGCTGCGCTTCTCCAATTGCTCGATATATATCTTCTGTCCGTCGATGCAGTTCTGTTGCAGCTTGTTTTGCTCCTTCAAAAGACTGACTTGCTGACTGATTAGCTGAGTTAATTCGCTCATTTACTTCACCAATGAAATTATGATCAGGATTAGCAGTAACGCT
>NZ_VPED01000199.1:0-1020 GCF_013417335.1 Acinetobacter sp. YH16031 | reverse complement strand
CCACTCATAACTCGACTTGAAGAAAACTTCACTAAATATGAATTGCAGCAGGTTTCTAGGTTAAGTAGCTCATATGCTATTCGGCTATACGAGCTATTAATTCAATGGAGATCTGCCGGAAAAACGCCACTTTTTGATCTATCTATCTTTAGACAACAACTTGGTGTCAAACCTCATCAATACAAAACAATGAGTAACTTTAAAACATATGTTTTAGATTTTGCTCTTAAGCAGGTAAATGAGTTAACAGATATAACAGCTAAATATGAGCAACATAAAAAAGGGCGTTCTATTTCAGGTTTTTCATTCACTTTCAAACAGAAAAAAACGAGTAATCTGCCAATAAAAAATAAGCGTGACCCAGACACTATAGATATTTTCTCAAAAATGACAGATGCTCAACGCCATCTGTTTTCCCATAAATTGTCAGAACTTCCTGAAATGGGAAAATATTCTCATGGTACAGAAAGCTATCCGCAATTCGCTGTACGCATTGCAGAAATGCTTCAAAACCCAGAAAAGTTTAAAGAACTCTATCCTTATCTCCAAAAAGTAGGCTTTAAAGCTGCATAGAAGATAGACTTGCTGATTTGTCTATTAGACAGTCTAATAGACACTAATTTTTTACAAGATTAGGCAGAGATTTACACATGAAAAGCCTTACAGTTCTTGAGCTTTCTAAGCTTTACAATATCAATAGACAAACGATTTACAACAACATAAAGAAAGGAATTTTAAGTAAAAATTCTGATAATAAAATTGATCTGGCTGAAGCTATCCGTGTTTTTGGCGAACCTTCAAAAAAACTAGATGTAAAAGAATCTGTAAAAATAGACAGTCCAAATTCGGCAGAAGTTTTACTACTTAGGCAACAGATAGACATGCTGAAAAATCAGCTTGATGATGCAAAAGAGCGTGAATCCTTTTATCAAAATCAAATTGAGACGATGCAACGTCTACTGGAAGCACCCAAACCAAAGATTCAAGACCCTAGTGAACTCGAACTCCCTCAATCAGCTC
>NZ_VPED01000198.1:0-1035 GCF_013417335.1 Acinetobacter sp. YH16031 | reverse complement strand
CTGTGCTTTTTTCAAAGTTCCATCATGTGCTTCCAAAATTAATTTTGAAGTATGGCCTCGATCTGACTGAATCTGAGCGTAAGAAAAAATCGGACTACGGGGAACCAGTATGGAGTCTGGTCATCAATTATGATCCAGCCAAAAGTGAGGTATTCCAGTTTTGGTTATTTACCACAGGCTACAGAGAAGCGCGAAGAAGTAAGCTGACGCTAAAAGAAATACTCGCCAAAAATTCGAGCATGGTACAGAAGCAAAAGTTGAATAGTCTTTTGACAACCAAAAGAGAAAAACTGTTGCACTATGGGGATTATGTACTGGGACAATACATTGAGTTTAGTGATCTTAAGCCACAATTTTCTCGGGTTTATTATCATCCTGAACGCTTTGGCGTTATTTTTAATGTTCATGCCAAGCGTGTAAAAACTATTGATAGTAACCAAGATCTGGTTTATCGGGTGTTTAAGCCTTTTGATGCATCTGATGTCAGGCGTTTTTCCAGTATTCAACGTATTTTCGGCTTTGCTTTTTTAGAAAATGAACATACACGTTGGAATCAGGCATCCGTGAGTGCATTTTTACTGCAACGGTTTGGAATTAAATTTAACGATGACGTGAGCTATAACGAGCGGTTGAAAGAGCTAACTCGTGCATTACGCGGGGTTCGTAAAAAGCATTTGGAGTTTTTTCAACGATATTCTCAGAAGAAAATCCGTTTTACCTGGTATCTATCGCAAGAATTTATGCAGTCGGCAACGCGGGAGGTGAATAAAAAAATTGATTTAATTTCGACTGAACAGGCTGATCGTTTGAAAGAAGCCACTTTTAGATTGAGTTCTAAGGGAACTTTTCATGGTACACGTCATCAAATTGGCACGTTACAGGCTAAAATGAGATCGATATTAAATGCCCGAAATCCCGAGCAGAAGAAGCTGAATCAAATGTATTTTCCAAAAAACTTACACTATGTACGCTTCACTGCCAAGAAGGCTTGGAGTATGAAAGAGTTTGAAGTGGCTTGTCGAAATGCAGATCAGA
>NZ_VPED01000197.1:0-1036 GCF_013417335.1 Acinetobacter sp. YH16031 | reverse complement strand
CACCATGTTGACGACCTTACAGGCTTGAGCTATCCATTGATCTCGACAGCAAAACAGAATGTCTTCCGACAAATTCACTGTTCTACCTAAAATCGAGTACCGATTGCGCCAGCTTTCGCCTTGCAACCCTGACACCTCACGATGCCCTCAAAAGCCCACCTGTGGGTATAACCTACGCCCTTGTCTTTATTTTTGTTTTTGACTTGAAGCGTCTGGTTATCAGCTATTCACGAGGTTACTCATTCCGTGAGCCCTCTGACTGTCTGTTTTAATACAGGGTTTCGGCCCTTTCAGCCTAGGAGGGAAGTTACTCCCACCGCCACGTCACCGTGATCCCGTGTCCTTGTCGCCCAACTGACCTCCACCTTGGTAGTGGAGGGTGTTCATTCATCAAAATGAGTGAACAGGTAGAAAGCGGGAGTCACACCCGCCAGCCCCTAGTGTAGCCGCGCCAGCTAGAGTTTCCTCACGCACGCAGCTTCACCACTAAAGCTTCTCAAAGACTGGCAATCCTCAAGAAGGGGGAGTGTGTCTGATTCATGGGTAGGCAACCCAGGAACCAAACAGAAAAGAATTGGCTCATGGATTGGCAGTCCACGCAAAAAATCAAAGACCCTAAAAGTTTTATATTTGATCAAGTTGCGGTCGTCAAGCCTATTTCGGGGGAACTGCTATTTATAGAATCACCAAAGGTGGTTCCTTATTCTGCTTAAAAACTTCAAAAATGCAATTTTTGGGTTTTTAAGGATTTTTTATAGAATTTTCACTAAATATCTTTTATAAATCTCTTATAGAATCACTTTATTAAAATCACTTTAAGAGTAATAAAAAATGATTTATTACAGCTACTTTCCTAAAGACTTTACAAAAAATGTCATGGGAATGATGACAAACGAATATGATCTTGTTTCTAAGAAATTTAGGTTCAATACGAATAATAATGAAGCAACTCATATGATTGCTAAATGGATTGAACGTTATCATTTACTGGAAACAGCTCAGCAAACCTATCGGAGAAGATTGAACAGTGAGCCGG
>NZ_VPED01000196.1:0-1058 GCF_013417335.1 Acinetobacter sp. YH16031 | reverse complement strand
GATTATGAATGGCACACGTAAAGGGATAGCTATAGCGGTCTGCAAACTCAGTAATAAATGCCTCGGCCAATTCAATCCGCTGCGCCTGGTTCAACTCTTTCGGTAAAGCCACCACCAAACTGGAACAGGTACGACCATTACTGCGTTCATAAATATCTGCAGTGTCCCAAAACTCAGCCGGATTTCCTTCAGCAAAATTTGGCATATTGCCGGATCTCACAAATTCGATCTGTTCTGAGGCACTTTCTTTATAATTTTTAAAATGCGAAGTCCGGGTAATGTAGTGAAACCGGTTCTTGGCCGTGGCAGCATTTTTTACTTTCCCCGATCGGGTTTTCACGGCCTTTTTGCTTGTGTGTTCCAGGTTGCAATAGAACATAATCCCACCTTCAAATTCACGGAGCCTCGCAGAGCCTGCGGAGCACGAGGAGAAGTGTTTTTAATTCGATATAATTGCGTAGTAATTATATCGAATTAAAAACACGGAAACGAGCTTAAGAATTAAATAAAATGTTCCCACATTTTATTTAATTCTTCCCGTGCCAGCCTATGCTAAACTGAAAACAGAAAAACCTCACCCATTTTATGCTGGAGAATGCGATGACGGCTCGTGGAAGACCTGCGAAAATACTCACTTCAAATGACCTCATGACATTGCAGCAGTTCCTGGAAAAACTTCCCTTCCTCAAGAAAAAACAGCAACAGGCTTTAACCCTACTCCAGCAATCCAATGACAGATTCAATGACAAACAACTCAGTCTGCTCAAAACAGTCGACCGGGAGAAGAACCAGTTTCTAACAAGACAGGCACTCATTGAACAGATCAAACTGAAGGACAAAAACCAGCAGCCCCTCTTGGCCAACGAAATTGAAATTCTGACCTTACTCAATCAAGCAATGGATCAGGATAATTTTTTCCGCCTGGATCGCGCCCTAGAGTCTTATCAGAAAATTGAAAAAGCCGCCCTAGACAATCGAATCCGGCTGGAGAATGAACACAAACGTGAAATTTTGCAGAAAAGTCACAAGGAACTGACGGAAGCCCAGAAAAAACGCAA
>NZ_VPED01000195.1:0-1064 GCF_013417335.1 Acinetobacter sp. YH16031 | reverse complement strand
ACTCTCGTTGGGTAAGCAAAATCAGTTATGTAGAAAATGAAGCTATTGTTAAATTAATTTTTGCTCCAGATATTATTCCTTTAATAACCCGTTTAGAAGAATGCTTTACAAGCTATGACTTAAAACAAATTGCAAAATTAACCAGTCGTTATGCTATTCGTCTCTACGAATTACTTATTTCATGGCGTAGTGTGGGTAAAACAAGAATTTACGAGATACAAGAATTTCGTTCATTACTTGGAATAGAGGAAAATGAATATGCCCGTACAGAAGCTTTTAAAAGACGTGTTTTAGATATTGCTATTGATCAAATTAACGAGTTTTCTGACATTACAGTTAAATATGAGCAGCATAAAAAAGGCCGTTCTATTTCAGGTTTTTCATTCACCTTCAAACAGAAGAAAACGGGCAATCAATCAGTAGAAAACAAGCGAGATCCAAAAACGGTAAATATTTTCTCAACCATGACAGATGCTCAACGACACTTGTTTGCCAACAAACTTTCACAACTTCCTGAAATGAGTAAATACTCCCAGGGCACAGAAAGCTATCAGCAGTTCGCTGTACGTATTGCTGAAATGCTCCAAACCCCAGAGAAATTTAAGGAACTATACCCTTACCTCCAAAAAGTAGGTTTTAAGGCTGCCTAGAATATAGGCTTGCCGATTTGTCTATTAGACTGTCTAATAGACAAGACATTTTTACAAGATTAGGCATCGTTTTACATCATGAAAAGCCTTTCAGTTTTAGAATTATCCAAGCTTTATGGTATAAATAGACAAACGATTTACAACCATATAAATAAAGGAATTTTAAGTAAAAATTCTGATAACAAAATTGATTTTTCAGAAGCTATCCGTGTATTTGGAGAGCCTGCTAAAAAACAGGATGTAAAAGAACCTGTAAAAATAGACAGTCCAAGTTCGGCAGAAGTTTTACTGCTTAGACAGCAGATAGACATGCTGAAAAATCAGCTTGATGATGCCAAAGACCGGGAATCTTTCTATCAAAACCAAATTGAAACGATGCAACGCCTATTAGAAGCCCCAAAACCTAATATGACT
>NZ_VPED01000194.1:0-1069 GCF_013417335.1 Acinetobacter sp. YH16031 | reverse complement strand
CGAGCTTCAATAGAGTACGAGCTTTAGCGAGTACCAAGGGCAGTTTTAATAACTCACTTTGGAAATAAATTCCCTTTTATTCTTTTAAAAAGCTTTTAAAAGCTTTTAGACCCCCCTATAAACCACGCCTAGCAATGCTTTCAGACTTTAAAAAACTACTTTTACCGGACATTAAACTACAAATGCCGGACAAAATGGACTTAAAAAACTACTTTTACCGGACATAGAAACTACTTTTACCGGACATTAAACTACAAGAAAAAGTTTGTAGTTTTGTTAAAAAACTACAAAAATAGTAGTCAAAAAATAAACGACAATGTATGTTTAAGCTACATAAATACCAATGTAGTTAGTTAGTTTTTTGGGGTTGTAGTTATATGGACGAAAATAAAAAAACATATCCTCTGAGCTGGGTTGTTATGCAAAACAATGTTCAAGAATGCTTTAAGAGTATGAACATTGATGAAAAACGAATGTTAATACTTGCTAGCCCAATTGCTAGAACCACTGATGCAACTGAAAAAGACCGAATTATGATTACGGCAGAAGAGTTTGCTAGAGAATGTGGCATTAAAACGCATTCCGCATATACGCAGTTAGAACTAGCCAGCAAGAATCTACTTAAAAGAAATTTCTCTTATAACAATGAAAGCGGAAAAAAGGTGCTGTCGAATTGGGTGATTGATTGCACTTATGAAGACGGAGGGATAGCTATACGTTTCCCTGAAATCGTTCTACTGATGTTAAAAGAGTTTGATAAATTAAACCCTTATACAAAATATAAAAAAGATATCGTACTAAGTTTGAAAAAAGATTACTCATTCGATCTTTATCATTTAGCTAAAAAGCATCAAGCAATGGGACAATTTGAAATGTCCTTAGAACATATAAAAAATGAGCTGGGTTTGCCCAAATCTTATGACAAACTCTGTAATTTAAAAGACCGAGTAATGAAGCCTTCATTAAATGAGATTACAACTAATACAGATATTGAACTCACTTATGAAAATGTAAAAAAAGGGCGTTCAGTAGTTGGCTTTAAATTTATAGTGAAAGAAAAACCTAAGCC
>NZ_VPED01000193.1:0-1070 GCF_013417335.1 Acinetobacter sp. YH16031 | reverse complement strand
CCAGTTCTTCATGCTGTTGTTGGATATGATTAAGAACAGCACCCAACCGTTTATTCTCAACAATCTCTCGCTGATTCAGCTGACTTAATTTATCGAAGAGGCTGTAATTGATCTTTCGGCTATTATGCATGATGGCTATAGTACCATCCGGGTATTCCAGGAACTCAAGATACTTACCGATCAACCTTTGATTTTCTTCTGTGTTTTCCAGGATATATACGCATTTATCATAAGTGATCGTCAGGCTATTCGTGACTCTGCGGGGTTCACGCCAGGTAAAAATATCATCTAATTTTTCGGCTGTTTCAGTGATAGGCCGATGTAGATTCTTAGGATTAAAAGCCATCTTGGCGAACTTCTGATTGAACTGCTCAATGAAGCAGGGTAGCCAGACATTAGCTTGCTCAATCGAACAGATGCCTTTCAGGCGCATCTCCTTGATCAGACGGTCCTGAAGGGTTCTGTTGGCCCGTTCCACACGGCCTTTGGCCTGCGGTGAATTAGCGAAGATAATATCGATATTCAGGGTGCTGAGTACGCGCCCAAACTGGGTAATCTTGGTGTCTTTCTTACTGCTTTGATTCACCCTGAAGACTGAATGTTTATCGCTGTAGAAGGCTAAAGGCTTACCATGCTGCTCAACATACAAACGTGTTGAAATCATATAGTCAAAGGTTGATTCCGACTCACAGAAGCGTAAATGCTGTAATTTTCCTGTGGCATCATCGATAAATACCAGCAGACAGCATTTAGGGGCTCGACCTTCAAACCAGTCATGGTGTGAGCCATCGATTTGGATCAGTTCACCATAACAGTCCCGGTTATAACGAGGCTGATACGGGCGTTTCAGACGCTTGGCGCGAGGAATCCATAAATCGGCTGCAATCATCCAGGAACGCAGTGTTTCCACTGAAATATCAAAGCCATGAACGGTGGTGAGCTTTTCATGCGCTAAAGTGGGTCCGAAACCATGCAGTTGATCAGAAACAAGATTGAGGCACTTGAGTTTGAGTTCTTCAGGAAGCCTGGAATTGCTGATTTGACCACGACCGGCATGGGCTAATGCAGCT
>NZ_VPED01000192.1:0-1076 GCF_013417335.1 Acinetobacter sp. YH16031 | reverse complement strand
TTACCTACATCTTCTTCTGTTTCCACTTTTGAATTGAAAGGGCTTTGTTGCACAAAGATTTCATAACTATTTGATTTTAAAAGTTTTGATTATTTTTTGATCCAAAATTAAATTTATTTAAATCAGATGCTTAATAAACAGAATTACGTCAAACCATGGCGTTTACATACTTTATCTCTGCAACAATTATCCGATACATAGCTATAATTACTAATCATTTAGTAGTGGAACATTAAGCAGTCATGAATATCTCCCTCCCTCGATTTCAAAATATTCATGAAGATAAAAAGAATGGCGTTACATATACACCAGTTGAATTAGCTGAGTTTGTTGCAAAGAAAACCATTAGTTATTTTGATAGCCAATTGTTTTTAAATAAAAAAATTAAAATCTTAGATCCTAGTATTGGTGATGGAATTCTTATTAAAGAATTACTATTAAAGTTAGGCACAGAAAAATTTTCTGAAATAGAAATAGTAGGGGTTGATCTTGATAACTCTAATTTTGAACAAATTACTTCAACAGTTAAAGAGAAATATCCTAACGTTACATTGACGTTATTAAGGGATGATTTTTTAGATTTTTATGATGCAAATAAAGAATCAAGATTTAACATTATTATTGCTAATCCGCCTTACATCCGTACCCAAATTATTGGTAGTGAAAAATCTCAAAAGATAGCAAAGGATTTTAATTTAAAAGGAAAAACTGATATTTATTATGGCTTTATGATGGCAATGTCTAGTTTGCTTAGTAATGATGGTGTGTTAGCTACTATCACATCAAATCGGTTTCTATCAGTTAAATCTGGGCACGTATTACGAGATTATTTATTAGAAACCTTAGATATACAGTCTATTTATGATTTAGGGGATACAAAAGTATTTAGTTCTGCAGCGGTACTTCCAGCACTAGTTTTTTCTAAAAAAAATAATAATCAAATTAAGGTCGATCCTGAATTTATTAGTGTTTATGAAGTGAAAAAATCAAAACAAGACCATAAAGAGGTCGAAACGATTTTTTCAGAAATAGAGGATATTACTCAACATATTAAAGTTGGTAAGTCTAAATTTGAA
>NZ_VPED01000191.1:0-1081 GCF_013417335.1 Acinetobacter sp. YH16031 | reverse complement strand
AAAAAATTCTATCTGAACTTTTAGCTTCTGGCCTTGAAGCAGCAGCTCAAGAAATGAGAAAGGATTAAATAGTAAAGCCCCAAGAATGGCAGTTCTTAGGGCTTTGAATTCGTGTACAACCAAATACAACGAGGTACAACCATTGTACAACCAAAACACTCCAAATCAAAGCGAGCGACAAGCCCACGTCCGACATCCCGACGGCTCGCGCGGGTGCGGCGTGGTGTCGAGCGAAGCGAGTCTTGTTAAATATACGGATAATTCCTCCATCCTTACACAGCAAGGCTTTCAGAGAATCAGAGATCGTTTCAAACTTCTCAATAAAGTTCGAAAAATACTCAAGGGCGAACGTACACAACACTGTTTTTTTAATCGTGTAGACAGAAATGACGGTGTAGGGGTTATGTTTAATAAATCCCGAAATAAAGCCAATTACTCAAATATTATGCGATGTGCTAATGCCTGGGGCTGTCCTGTATGTGCTGCAATTATTTCTGAACATCGTAAAAACGAAGTTAAAGATGCTATGGACTGGTGGCAGGGACAAGGCGGATCTGTATTATTGCTTACATTAACCGTTCCCCATTATTCACATACCGATATTAAACAACTCAAAAAAGACCTTAAAAAAGCATATTCAAAATTCTTCAAGGGTGTTCGTGCATCTCAAAATATGTTCTCAAAATGGATGATTGAGCATTACATTTCATGCTTTGAAATTACGCATGGCGACAACGGTTTTCACCCTCATTATCACGTTTTGTTATTTATCCCTTATTCAATTGGTGTGGGTTCTTTATCCCTTATGCAGGCTGATATGTTTAAGGTTTGGGAACATTGCTGTTTAAAGGCAGGTCTAGGCGCACCAAGTCAAAAACATGGATTACATTTGCAAGCTGGCAATGAAGCAGGTAACTACGTTTCAAAATGGGGCTTAGAACATGAAATGACTAAGGGCCACGTTAAAAAAGGGAAAAAAGACGGTAGAACTCCATTTGATATTTTAAGAAGTTTTGATGAAACAGGTGATGAAAAAGAAGCTAACTTATTCCGCTTGTATTATTTTGCTTTTAAGGGGCAA
>NZ_VPED01000019.1:0-61218 GCF_013417335.1 Acinetobacter sp. YH16031 | reverse complement strand
AAAACCTTCAAAATCCTTGCTGAGCGTTATCGAAATAGAGGTAAAAGGCTTGGTTTGAGATTCAATTTAATCGCTGGAATCTACAACTTGGAACTGAGCAAAAAATGATTTATGAAAGAGGTCTATTGATCAGGATAAATAAAGCAGACAAATCACTACAGAATTGATCATCAACTCTAGATTCTTTAGCAAATGCACTCAAAAAGCTACACGATTGGTATTTGTTTTTCTGAGCATTTTCCTTCAAATAAAAGGTCCCTCTTTATGGTCGAGTAAATGAATAAAATTATGATTCGTGAAGGGAAGATTCAAGATATACCTCAAATAATTCAGGTCATCCACGACAGTATTCAATCCTGTATTTTGGATCATCAACGTGAAGACAGCGTGATCCAGCGCTGGCTGGAGCAGTTTAATCACGCCCAGTTAATTGTGGAAATGCTTTATAACGACTGCTGGGTGTATATTTTAAATGATCAGATTGTCGGCTTTTTGCTGGTCAGTGATACAGGAGAAATCCTGATGCACTATGTGGCTGCACGTTTCCAGCGACTCGGCTTTGGCACCCAGCTTTTTGATCAGATGCACAAATCCTTAGTGCGTAAAAATATTCATAAAATTAAAGTCCAATCAACTCAAACGGCTTTAAGTTATTATCAAAAAAATGGATTTTTCTCACCGAATCCTCAATCGGAAAATGAAGAAAATTATCATTTATATAAATACGCTTTTTAAAATTAAAACTTTTTTATGTCATTTTAAGTTGATCTCGCCCTGCCTGCTTAGCCGCATATAACTGCACATCTGCCGCTTTCATCAGTGCATGAATATCTGGATATGGATGTGTTTGATCCATCCAGGAAATGCCCATACTGACCGTGACATAGGATTTATCATCTGTACGATTTAAATGTTCAAATTGCTGTTCGCGAATCTTGATTAAGACTTTTTCCAGAGATTGAAATGCTGCCTGAACAGGTACATCAGTAAGTAGAATCGCAAATTCTTCTCCACCATAACGGGCTAAATACGCGGATTCGGGGAGTACCGTCTGAATGACCTTGACCAGATTCTGTAAAATTTCATCTCCTTTTAAGTGCCCATAATAATCATTGTAGTTTTTAAAATAGTCGACATCGAGCATGGCAAAAATCAGTGTACTGTGTGGATGTTGCTGACAGTATAAAAACTGCTGCTGGATTTGGTCATTTAAAGCACGGCGGTTAAAGGCACCCGTCAAAGCATCAATATTCACCTGATGTTCGAGTTTGGCATTCAGTTCACGTAATTGCTCGGTACGTGCTTTGACTTTCTGATCGAGTGAATTATTTAACTCTTTCAGATTCATATTCAACTGCTCTGTCGCATAGGTTTGATGGGCATAATTTTGCGACTGCTGAAACATAATGATCACGGCATACAGACTGGTCGAGATAAAAGACAGATGCACACTTTCAATCACATTGATCAGCAATAAATAGTCATTTATAAAGGTCAGGCATAGAAAAATGACTGCATAGAGAGTTAAGCGCGAATAATTGTCTTTATGATGCAAAGTCTGATAAAAGCCATAGATAAAATTGGCCACCACGACTATCCCGAAAATCGCACTATACAAGGCCAGACGTTGAAAAGTTTCCGGATCGGTCAACAGGGTTACGACACAGTTCAGTAGTAAAAGTCCTGCGGCAACACTATAAATAAATCGATGCAAATAGCGCTGATTAAACAGGTACATATAACTGAGGAAAAATAGAATCGCCAGGAAAGTGAACAGATATTCTAGGCGTGTTCCCCATAGCCAACCGAGCTTAGTCACGATCGAATAGGCATACGGCGCTGCAAAAAAGTTATGCAGGGCCAGAAAAATAATGAACAAGCCAAAGATAAAAATACTTTTGCTATTGCGTTCTGTTGATCCCCTAAACATTGAAAAAAGAATCGTAAAAAAACCCACCCCAAGCACCAGTCCACAGACTATACTGATGCTCATCATAAGCTGCTGATACTGACGGTTAATAGTTCCGGCTGTTCCAATGCGTATAGGCTGTTCAATCCCGCCATGCAGATGGGTATAGTTTGAGGCCTGAATACTCATGGTGAAATATTCACTCTCAGGAACAAAATAACCGATTCGAGGAGCCCTTTCATTTCTCTGCTCTTCCGCTGTTTTCGCAATTTCCCCATGCCGCAGAATAAATTTTCCATCGATATAGATTCGATAGGCACCATATTCAGCCGGAATATGCACGGCGATCCGACGTCCGATAAATTCTGATGGAATTTTGAAATGTCCGATAAAGGTTCCATAGCCAATATTTGAACCGGTCAGATCTTTAAATGAAGCGGGTAATTGAACCTCTTGCGGAGTAAGTACGGAACTTGGTTCAGTAATAAACTGGTTTGGATAAAACTGCCAATTTTGGGGCAATTGGCTACTATGATCTTCAGTAAAGTGAATTTCGGAAATATGCGGTTGACTGTGCTGCGTGACAGAGGAAGAGTCAAGAGATGCCTGGGCGAAAACTGGAATCATCACTAATAGGACCCAGCTAATGCTCCAAATCAATATTACAGAATAGACATTCCTTATCATGTTTTGCAAAGACAGTATTTTCCTGAAAAGTGCTTTATTCTTCTTATAATCTACGTCGAATAGCAGGGAGTGCAAAGCTTTTTTTGTAGCTCATCGGATGAAGTCCATCTAGCTATGACTTCACCCGTTCAACATTCATTCATGACAATGAATGAAGCTTATGGCAGTGAATTAATCACGTGTTTTAACATCATACAGTTCGATTTCAAAAATCAGGTTTGAATTGGCCGGGATGATATTTCCCATTTTACGTTCACCATAAGCCAAATGAGCAGGCACAATTAGTTTACGCTTACCGCCCACTTTCATACCGATAATCCCTTGATCCCAGCCCTTGATCACACGGCCAGTGCCAATCACGGTTTCAAAATAGTTACCACGATCCAGTGATGAGTCAAACTTGGTGCCATCTTCTAGCCAGCCAGTGTAATGCGTGGTAATCAGTGCACCTTTTACCGCTTCTTTACCTTCACCCACCACCAGGTCAATAATTTCTAGTTCTTTGGTCATCGCCAATATCCTTCATTTTGCAAATAGCCCTAGTATAAACACGATTAAGCCAAATTCCTCAGACTTTCACTCCAATGGATCAAAAGCTGAGTTCCTGAATCTTGTTATCCTGTAATAAATACTGGGTTAATTTCTGGTGATTTTTAGCCGAACCCATCAGGATCCAGCGGCCTGTGATCCGTCGGTCGATTTTTTGCTGGCTGGAATGAATGACTTTTAATTTGTATTGTTTAAACAGTTTTTCATAATGATCCGGCTCATGCTGCTCAAAAGGACAGACAATTTCGTAGTTACGTTCTTGATTCAGATGCTCAATCCCACGTTGCACATAGACCAATAGTACCAGCACCACCAGCACAATCACCGTTGCCCAGACACTTAACAGTTCATAGCCGGCACCGACTGCCATGCCCAGTGCAGCAGTCATCCAGATCGTGGTCGCAGTGGTAATACCAGAAATCCGGTTATCATCTTTTAAAATTACTCCGGCTCCCAGAAAACCCAGACCGGTTAAAACATTGGCTGCCAGACGGTCGGGGTTGGCGACGCCGATTTTTAAGGAAATAATAGTAAATAGACAAGAACTCAGACTGACCATGATCATGGTGCGCAGTCCGGCAGATTTACTGTGATATTCCCGTTCTGCCCCAATAACTGCACCAATCACGACTGCTAACAGCAAATCATAAAGTTCATGATACATGCTTCGTCCCTGGACCTTATTATTGTCTCCAGATATACGAAATATTGGGGCGAGGATACAAGTCGAAACTTGCATCCTTGTGAGTTGTTATTGTAACTTTTCCCATTCAATTACAGCTTGGGCCTGATCACCGATCAGGGTCCATTCACCATCCATAACATTCAGTTGCAGCTGCATGGTACGTTCACATAACTGTTGTACCGCTTCAGTGCTGGCAGTTGAAATTTTCCAGACCTCAACATTCGACAGCGTTTTCAGTTTGGAATTACGTTTATACCATTCATCAACTGAAGAACCATAAGCAACTACTGCGACCTGTTTGCAACGTGCGCTGGCTTTTTTGACTTTATCTTCGTCAGGACAACCCACTTCGATCCATTTCAATAATTGGCCAGTCAGGTCTTTTTCCCACAGCGCTGGCTCATCAGTCTCAAACAGATCCTTGGTAAATTCAAGCGCCTCGCCAGCAAAACGTGCATAAGCCAAAACACGTACCATCAGACGTTCAATGGTTTCCGAAGGATGCAGCGCCATCGTCAACTGATAGTCTTCATAACGATGGGTATCCATATCGGCAACGTTCAAATCTGCCTTATAAATTGTCGCTTTTAACGCCATAATACAATCCTCAAATTTGGCGCCTAGCATATAAGATTTATTGCATTTTTGCTGAACAGATTTCATCTTATCCAGCTATTTTCAACACGCAGATTCGAAGTTATTTTTCCTGAACAATCCGGCATTGCATTAAGGCGGTTTCAAATTCCAGCCAGTCACGTGAGGTCTGGTAAATCACTTCTACCCGGTTATCAATGCCTTCTTCGGCAGACTGATAATTAAACTGATCAGGATTGAAATTAAAGCTTTTCCAGCCCTGATTGGTATTAAAAATCCCTTTGATTCTGAGCCAATCCTGCTGCTCACAAAGCAGATCCAGCAGATCATAAAAATCAAACTGCCAGCGTTTTGGCAATTTCCAACCTGCCACCTGATAGCCTTGTGCACTTTCAACATAATGATAAGGCAACTGATGTACGACAGCCGGCACCTCTCCCAACACTTGGCGCTGTTGCTTGAGCAGTGGCTGAATCTGCCGTGAAGCACCCTGATAATCCTGTTTGATTTGCTCAATATCCAGCTGTCCGTTTTCTATCATCAGCCAGTGCTGGGCATATGGCTGATACTCAGACTTGAGTTCAGTTAAAGCAGCATGATCAGTTTCAGTCATCAAATCAGCATGGGAAATAACCACGATATTGGCAACTTTCAGCTGATCCGCATACAGGTTCTGATGCGTCCAGTCCCGATCATGTAAACGTGAACCATCGACTACCGTGACCAGAGCCTGCATTTTCAAATGACTCTGCCAATGCGGTTCGGTGAGCTGTTCCAGCAGTTGCCCGGGATGTCCGAGTCCTGTAGGTTCAATAAATAGCCGGTCCGGTTTGGTTTCTGACAATAGCCGGGACAGAGCAATCTGCATTGGCAACTGACTGCTACAACATAAACAGCCGCCCAGCAATTCTTTTACTGCATAGCCCTGATCCTGAGGCAGTAATTGCTGGTCGACGCCAATCTGACCAAATTCATTCATCAGCACAGCCCAGACTTCTTGCTCCGGTTTCTGGCTCAGTAAATATTTTAATAAAGTGGTTTTACCAGCACCCAAGAATCCGGAAATGATGTGTACAGGAATAGGCTGCTGAGCGGCAAGAACTTTCAAAATTGATTCTCAAAGATAGAATTAGAATGAGTAAACCTGACTATTATAGAGCACTGGACTTTAGCAAAAGTGTTCATTTTTGGATGAGTAGATCCTATTTATCTCAGTGCAAATAAAAATAACAATCTGTAGTAAGCACTTTTTAACCATTAACTAGTTCACTTAAATGCTATATTTGAAATATTTACACACATTTCCAGCTAACAATTTCCTATACATTTAACAGAAGAAAACAAATTTCCAGTGATTGTATTTGCTTGGTTAACAGCTTCGTGCGGCTTTTGTTAATTGCTTTGCTCCATAAAATTTTCATGCTTAGGATGAATTCCTGCCGGATTGATGTGATGGTCATTCGGCAGTTTATAAATGTAATAAAAAGGATGCTCAACATGAAATATGCACAAATCTTACTCGCAACAACGCTTACTGCAGCCGCAGCTACCAGTTTTGCAGCAAACAATACGACTGACACGAAGACCACTGAGGAACAGAAAGTCACTGTGACAACTCAGGAACTTCCTGCAACGAATAACCCAAATCCGAATGTAACCACGGCTGGACCTGCTGACCAGCCTGCTGCATCTGAAGCTGCTACAGAAGACAAAGATGGTAAAAAAACGACCAAGTCGACATCGACTCGCTAATCAGGTTTAAAGCAACATCTCGTGCAGTAAATCTCCAGTAGGTTCGACCTATGCTGCCGGATGTAGACTGAGGCTGAATCATGCAACTGCGTGATTCAGCTTTTTTATATGTTATAGGCTATTCACTATAGCCAGAAATAATCATAGGATTCATTCATCTTATGAATAAATTTAAATATTATTATTTATTATCAATAATTTATTAAAATTAAAATCTTTTCCATTGAATCTTTTTGATAGACATGACCTACTATGGACTAGCTTGTTTAGCGCTCTTGATTGTTCCTTAATAGTCTCAATCCTGAATTGATTGAATGGACATTCGCTATGAGCAATACAAATTACACAACTGAAGTGGCGATTTTGGGTGCTGGCCCGGTAGGCTTAACGATTGCCAACTACCTTAGCAAACAGGGTGTTCAAGTCACTGTAGTTGAACAGCTGGATAGTTTAATCGATTATCCGCGTGCCATCGGCATTGATGATGAATCCTTGCGTACCATTCAATCTTTGGGACTGGTTGATCAGGTCTTGCCGCATACCACTCCTAACCATGCTATGCGCTTCCTGACACCCAAAGGCCGTTGCTTTGCAGACATTCAGCCACTGACTCGTGAATTTGGTTTCTCCCGCCGTAATGCTTTCATTCAACCTCAAGTAGATAATGTTCTGTTAGAAGGCCTCAAACAATATAAAAAAACTGAAGTACTTTTCTCTCGCCATCTGACACATTTCAGCCAGGATGCTGAGGGTGTAACTTTAAATGTTCAAACTAAAGACGGTGGCGCAGAAGTTATACATGCCCAATACCTGATTGCTTGTGATGGTGGTAACTCTTATGTACGCCGTACGCTGAATATTCCATTTGAAGGTGAAACTGCACCGAACCAGTGGATCGTGATTGATATCGATAATGACCCATTGGCAACCCCTCACATTTACTTATGCTGCGACCCGGTACGTCCTTATGTATCGGCTGCCCTGCCGCACGGCATCCGCCGCTTCGAATTCATGGTCATGCCAGGCGAAACTCAGGAAGAACTCAGCAAACCAGAAAATATTGCCAAACTACTATCTAAAGTTTTACCAAATACCGATGGAATCGAAGTGATTCGTCAACGTGTCTATACCCACAATGCACGTATTGCAGATAAATTCCGTGCTGACCGTATCCTGCTTGCTGGTGATGCTGCGCACATCATGCCCGTATGGCAAGGCCAGGGTTATAACAGCGGTATGCGTGATGCCTTTAACTTGGCGTGGAAAGTTGCATTGGTGATCCAGGGTAAAGCAAGCCACGAATTACTGAACTCTTACCAATTGGAACGTAAGGATCATGCCAAGGCGATGATTGATCTTTCTGTGATGGCCGGTCATGTACTGGCGCCACCAAAAAAATGGCAAGGTTTTGTTCGTGATGGTATTGCCTATGCATTGAACTATATCAAGCCAATCAAACAGTACCTGCTGGAAATGCGCTTTAAGCCTATGCCGAAGTATCATGATGGTGCCCTGCTGGCCAATACTCAGAAAGACTCTCCAGTCGGCAAGATGTTTATTCAGCCGCAGGTACAGCTGGAATCTGGTGAAACTGTATTACTCGATGAAGTGATTGGCAATGACTTCGCCATCATTGCTTGGGGTGTGGATCCGAAATGGGGCTTAAGTCAAGAATCGATGCAACAATGGAAAAAATTGGGTTTGAAATTTATCCAAGTCATTCCTGCGGTTCAATTGTCCAACCAACAGCGCAAGAAATACGAAGATGTGATCACCATTGGTGATATTGGTACGGACATTCGTACCTGGTTCGGCAAGACCAAAGACTCTATTGTCATCCTGCGTCCAGACCGCTTCGTGGCAGCCTTAGCGATTCCTCAATCTATGGAAAGCACAAGTCAGGCGCTATTTAGCAAGCTCCATGTCAAATAATTGACCTCAGTCAAAAAACCACGCTCAGGCGTGGTTTTTTTATTTATAGATGAACATAAAAGCTAAGTCCGGTATTGCTCAAACCATGAAATATCTTTGAGAGAATCACGACGTGCCATCTGCTGTAGGAAAGGTTTAAATTCTTCCAACGGCGGCAAAATTTTTGTACTAATTGCGAAGATCAGACAATAGGCTACATATAGATCTGCAGCAGAAACTTTTTCACCTAAAAGATAGGGCTTAGCCTGCGACAAACCTCGTTTAAAAAAATCAAATACCGCGGCTTCATTACCAAAACTTAAACTGGTTCGGACCTTTTCAATCTGTTCTTGAGATACTTGTAAATTTTTTACATCAATATATTCAGTCAGTGGCCCATGACAGAAGAAAATCCATTTTAAATAAGTACCACGCTTGGGATCATCTAAAGCGGGTGCCAATCCTTTGTCCTGATACTTATCTGCCAGATAGATGATAATAGCCGCCATTTCTGAAATTACGACGCCTTGATCAACCAGACAGGGAACTTTACCCATCGGATTGATCTGAAGATATTCAGGTTGATGCATATCTTTAAAAGGAACTTCCACCTGCTCAAGCTGGTCTTCAATCTGTAGTTCTTTAAGGATAGGCAGCAAGGTCATGCCACGTGACTGAGGGTTGTTATAGAGCTTTATCATTCTGCTTCAACCGATTTCTTATTTTTTGAATTTCAGTATAAAGCGATTTTCTTCTTCGATTAAAAAGCATGTGCTACAGATCATTTCTGTAGCACATTTCATTTATGGAAGATCAATAATTTACTTAAAAAGGTCCACACAAAACTTTTCTTTGAGCACTTTCAGAATCAGTTCAATCGCAGGATGCTGGTTATTTTTACGGTAACTGACATAGAGAGCAATCATCGGTAAAGGTTCCAGCGTTTTCTTCACCACAATATTATCGCCGAGTAAAGGAATCACATAGGCTGGTACCAGACTCCAGCCAACCCCCATGCCGACCAGGTTGACATTCAGCAGAATATTGGTGGAATACTGCACCACATTCACGTTCAGTTTCGACTGCCTAAAGAAATCATCAATAATCTTATGCAGCTGTGGCGAGGCCTGTTCATCACTAATCACAAAATCCTGATTTTCAAACTTCTTGATGCTGACATAAGGTATTTCTGCGACCGGAGAATTTTTCGGCACAATCAGCGTCAGTGGCTCATCAAAAATCTGAACGGACTCAAACTCATCCGACTGATCTCGGTAGCGGGTAAAGGCAATATCAATACTGCCCTGTCTCAGCGCGCTAAACTGTTCTGCATCGGTCAGGCTATGAAACAGTGCTTTCAGTTCAGGAAAATGTGCACGGATATTCGGCATGATATAAGGAAAAATTTTCATTTCCGCGACCGGTACGAAGCCGATATTCAGCTGACCCTTATGTGCATGGGCGATCTGACGGGCTGCCTGCACGGCACGTTCCGCATGTTCTAAGCTCAACAGAGCTTCCTTTAGAAAAGCCTGTCCAGCCTCGGTCAGCTCAACCTTGCGGTTATTCCGCTCCAGCAATTGCGCATCCACTTCACGCTCCAGATCCTTAATCTGCTGACTGAGTGAAGGCTGAACAGTATTCAGCTTTTCAGCTGCCCGAGTGAAATTCAGCTCTTCAGCCACTGTAACAAAATAGCGTAAATGTCTTAATTCCATTTTATTCTTCCGGTAAGGATGCTGAAATCGAAGGTCGCTTCCTGGCCACATATTGACGGTAGATCAATAAAGTGAAAATCACCATCACTGCACAGAACATATAGGTCTTTTCAAAACCGTATTGCGCAATGATCATACCCATCACTACTGAACCCACTGCCAGTCCAATATCAAACAGGGTAAAAAAGGTAGAAATTGCATGGCCCATACGCTGTTTTTCGACAGATTGAATCGCTAGAGTTTGTAAACATGGAAATAATGAACCGTAACCAATTCCGATAAATACCGCAGACAACCACATAGTCCATTGGCTGGACATGACACTGACAATCATCATGCCAATCGCAAAGAAAATAAAGGAAGGATAGATAACTGCACTTGGTCCTTTACGGTCGTAAATTTTGCCCACCCAAGGCCGTACCAACAACATTGAGGCCGCAAAAACAATAAAGAAGATGCCGGTATAAGCCAGTAGTTGCTTGGTTTCACTAAAGGGCGTGATAAAACTCATGATACTGGAGTAAGCAAAAGCCGTGAGCAGTGCCACAAAACTCACCGCCAGCACTTTGACTTCAATAATGTCATGCAGGCTGAATTT
This sequence comes from Acinetobacter sp. YH16031, assembly GCF_013417335.1. Classification (NCBI taxonomy): domain Bacteria; kingdom Pseudomonadati; phylum Pseudomonadota; class Gammaproteobacteria; order Moraxellales; family Moraxellaceae; genus Acinetobacter; species Acinetobacter sp. YH16031. The sequence goes on along the minus strand of NZ_VPED01000019.1, from coordinate 50,815 downwards.
TGATTTTTCGACCACTGTAGCTTGAGGTTTTACTAATTCGGTAATTTTCAGCATGAAGGAAAAGATCAAGCCGATAGAGATAATCACGGCAAGCAAGCCAAACAGCACTTTAAAGCTGGTGAACTGAACTACGGTTAAGGCCAGTAATGGACCAAATACCACACCCAGATTAGTCGACATGACAAAATAGCCCATGCCCTCACCCTTACGAGATTCCGGAATAAACTCATTTGCAACGGGAACGGTGACCGTCGTCAGTATGCTGAACCAGATCCCATGTAAGAAACGCACTGCCAATAATGACCACATGCTATCGACCAGCAGATAACTAAAGGAAAATAAGGCAAAAATAACTCCGGCTCCGCGCATTGCCAATTTCTTGCCGAGTTTCTCGATGATCATGCCAGAAAAAGGTCGAATGGCGATGGAGGAAACTAAGAACAGGGTCAAAGCTAAACCTGCTTCTTTGACTGATCCGCCCAGATCTTTCATGATATAAACCGGCAGAATGGTCAGTAAGGCAAAGTAATAGACAAACAGGAACAGATTGTTCAATAAACACAGAATAAAGGAGCGATTCCATAAGCGCTCAGGACTAGCAGACATAACACGCAACTTTTAAAAACAAATTTAAGAACTGACTAAACTCAGGGAGAAATCAAAGCTGGGCTTAAGGCCAGATCTACCAGATTCTGGATATATTGATCATCCGGCATGCGGTTGAAGAAAATGATCTGGTAATGAATCGGCCCGTATAAGGTGTCCAGCATCAGATCAAAAGGATAATCCGCACGTAATTCCCCACGCTCGATGGCCTGTTGAATCAATTGGTGGGTTTGTTTTCGACGTGGTAATAGATACTGCTGAAAAAAGTCTGCAGCCAGCTCCCGATGATTGGCCATAACGACCAGCAAAGCTCGGCCTACCGGATGATTAAGCGCCTGAACCAGCAGAGTTAGCTGTTGAACCAGATTGCTGCGCAAGCTTTGTGAAGCATCCAGTTCAAATACCCCTGCTGTGCGCTGCTTGAAAGCATCTAGTACCAGTTCAGATTTATGTTTCCACCAGCGGTAAATCGTAGATTTGCCAACCCCTGCCCGTGCAGCCACATCTTCAATGGTTAGCTGATGATATTCACCTTCTGCCAGTGCATCCGAAACCGCCTGCAGAATACTGTGCTGACGCCGTGAACATTTTTCTTCTTCACTCATGCTTAAAACCAAAAAACAAAACGATACGTATCGTTTCATATTAGATTAAAAAAGAAGCTTAAGCCAGAGTTAAATGAATTTTATAGGCAAAAAAAAGACCTCTCATTGAAGGTCTTTTTAATAAGCAAATTAAGTTTAGTTCTTAGCTATGCGCTGATTTTTTATAGATACTGCATGAAGGATGATGATTTTCCTGCAGACGGGCAACTTTACGTTGTTCAGCTGCTTCAAAACGGCAACGTTTCCAGTCATTGTCCAGATTCAGCGGTGGAATCTGTTTAGGCTTACCATTTTCATCAACAGCGACCATCGTGAAGTAGCAACTATTGGTATGGCGTACAGTACGTTTCTGAATATTTTGCGCTTCTACACGAATGCCAATTTCCATTGAAGTACGACCTACATGGTTCACACTTGCCAGGAAAGTCACCAGCTCACCCACATGAATCGGTTCTTTGAAATTTACTTTGTCTACAGACAGGGTTACGACATAACTACCCGAATAGCGACTCGCACAAGCATAAGCAACCTGGTCCAATAATTTCAGAATTGTTCCACCATGTACATTTCCTGAAAAGTTCGCCATATCTGGCGTCATAAGGACCGACATCGTTAACTCTGACTGGTCATCCGATGCTGTTGCAATTTGATCTAAAGGGGCCATCGTTTTCTCTGAACTCTTTGAATGACAATGATATAGACCATTATTATAGCGTTTTTGGCCTAAATAAAATGTTCAATTCGGCAAATAAAACATCATAATTCTTGATATGAAATTTTTCTCCATACAAAAAAAAAGATATTCCTCTGAGGATCCATAGAAATCATCAGAAAGTTATTTTCAGTAACTATAAAATAAACAGGAATTTATCCCGTGAATTATTTTTCTGGATTAATAAACGGTGGCTGAAAGATTTTTGATTAAACATGCAGAACTCCATTCAAGAAAACTGCATGCATTAACAAAAAATAACCTCGATTTAGGCAGGTACCTGCCTCAACATTTCGCGAGCCACATTCTCATAACTTAAAGTCTGCTGACCATGCAATATAGTTTCAACGGTAAAAGAGCCATCGGGATGAACTTTAGTTACAGTAAAAATCGTATTTTCAAACTGAGCTAGTATGACTTGCTGGCCAATTTCGATGTGGTTCATATGGCTTTTACATTTATTAATCTGTCGATTTTTATTCTGTCATGATCTTCTAAGCTTTTGAACAGTTGTTTAACTTAAGTCTGTGAATAATTTTGTTAAAATCAAAAAATAGCCTTAAAAACATTTTCATAAAATCACTATAGTTTTATAATTCAAAGATTTATTTCCCATTGAAACTTGGGCTTTAAGTGACTTTCAATAGGTAGAAAACATCAGCTCATCTCTAAAAACGATGAGCAAAAATGAACTGCTTTTCACCTATATGAGAAAAGCAGTGAATATTTTTATACATCTTTATGAAAAATAAGTATTTTGTTAAAAATATCAGAGCAAACTATTGTTGCTGAGCCAATAGCAAAGGGATCTGATGACCCTGGCTATAATTATGCTTCTGATAGACTTGAGCAATTTCTGGTAGCTTGAGTTTAGCTGCCTCGATGCCAGCGTCCATGGTCAATTCCCTACCACGCACATCAAAGATATGACCTTTTTCGCGTAAGTCTGGCTGAATCACCACATCGGCGTATTGTAGTTCCTCAGAAGCTAGACGTTGCTGCATGATATTAATATTCTGGTTGAATAGACCCCAGACATTGGTGGTTTCGGTATGGATCGGCTGCGCCAGAATATCGACAGCAATCACAATATCAGCGCCCAACTCACGAGCTACTTTGACCGGCACCGGACTGACCAGCCCTCCATCCACATATTCTTTTTTCTGGATGACAGTTGGAATAAACATGCTTGGAATAGAAACGGATGCACGCACCGCCTGACCGGTATTACCATAATTAAAAACTACGCGCTTGCCCTCTTTTAAGGCTGTTGCTACCACAAACATCGGGATTTTCATGGCTTGCAAAGGCGTCTGATCAACCTGCAAATTCACATAATTTTCAACTTTTTTGCCATCAAAAAAGCCTTTACGGTCCAGCTTGATGTCGCGAACATCAGTGGCTTTCATGCTTAATGCAATATTACGCAGTTCAATCGCTGGTTTACCACTAGCATAAATGGAACCTACGATACTGCCAGCACTGGTTCCCACAATAAAGTCAGGTTGTATGCCTGCCTGCTCCAACACTTCAATCGCACCGATATGCGCATAGCCACGCGCACCGCCACTGCCAAGAGCGAGTGCTATCACTGGACGGTTTTCTGTTTGCTTAATTTTGCGGAAATTGATCTGGTTTGGACGTGCCTGGGCTTCTGCTACTGAACTGGCAGATTTATGACTAGAGTTAGATGGATTAAAACCAGATGTCGTTTGGCAGCCGCTCAGACCTACCATTGTCATCGCCAATATACTCAGTACATATTTCTGCATGCAGAGCACGTCCTCAATTTGTTAAAGCAGCATAGTGTATAAACACATGCTTAAATAATCTGTAGAATTTCGTAAAACTGTCATACAGTTGCACTAATGTCTTTCAATTTTCAGCCACTGTATGAATATACCTTCACTGTACCGGATCTTTCTCACTTTCCTGCAACTGGGCTGTATGGCATTCGGTGGACCGGCAGCGCATCTGGTGTTTTTTCACCGTAAATTTGTCGACCAGTTACAATGGTTAAATGCAACACAATATGGCCAGCTGGTTGCATTAGCGCAGCTGTTACCCGGCCCAAGCAGCAGTCAGGTAGGCCTTTCAATTGGCTATCTGCAAAGGGGTTATGCTGGGGCATTCGTGGCTTGGCTTGGATTTACTCTGCCTTCAACGCTTCTGATGAGCTTGATCGCAGTACTCGGTCAGCACTATTTCCATATTCTAAACTCAAACAGCTTTCATAGCATTCAATTGATCGTTTTTTCTGTAATCGTCTGGGCATTCTGGCAAATGCTTAACAGTTTCTGCAAGAGCATCTGGCAGTATGTACTGGTCTTGATTTCAGTCCTAATCCTGAGCTTCATTAGTATCAGTTTGAATCAGCTATTAGTCATTATTTTAGGGGCAGTTTTTGGCGTTGTAATGGCAAAATTTTCCAATTCTCCTCAGGAAAATAAGCCTGCTTCAAATTCATCTACCATTCACTCAAGTTATATTCGTCCACGTCATGCACCCTACTGGTTCATCGCATTTATACTGCCCTTTTTCCTGATTCCTCTACTAGTCAAATCTGGTTCTTGGCCTGAACTCGCATTTTTTGCTGATTTCTATCAAACTGGCTCATTAGTCTTTGGTGGCGGACATGTCATTCTGCCTTTGCTGCATCAGGACTTTGTGGCGACCAATTTGCTTTCGTCCCAATCTTTCGATCTAGGTTATGCGTTTGCTCAACTGATGCCGGGTCCATTATTTAGCTTTGCCAGCTATGTCGGTGCCCTGTTGCCTTGGACAGGCTCACCCTGGATTAATACACTTTTAGCAACCTGTGCCATTTTCCTGCCTTCATTTTTTCTGATTTTTGCTACTTTGCCTTATTGGTCATGGTTAATGCAGCAACGTATTATTTTTCAGGCGGTAAGCGGGATTAATGCGGCAGTGGTCGGACTGCTTTTATATTTGCTGATTGATCTCTCTCAGGCATATTTTCGTTCTTGGTCTGATCTGGTTTTTGTCATCGTGATGATTCTACTGTTACGCTCAAAATTACCAGTCTGGTTCAGCCTGATTGCTGGCTTTATCCTATATCAAAGTTATCTTAATTTTGTGTCATTCTAACAATTTAAGCTCATAAAAAAGCCCCGAACCAGTCAGGGCTTTTTGCTCAAGTCTTACCAGATATCTGATTTAACTTTATCTTTAAATTTCGGATGATCATCGAGCTTAAACTCTGGTTGCTCGATGCCACGTTTCAGCTGACCGGTATAGTCCTTGAGCAGCATCAAAATAAATGGCATCAGCAGTACGATCGCAATCAGGTTGATACTGGCCATGACACCCATGAACAGATCTGCCATATTCCAGATCAATGGCACACTGGCAATCGAGCCGAAATACACCATAAACAATACCAGCAACCGGAAAATAAACATGACCTTGCTGTTATTATTGATGAACTGGATATTCCCCTCTGCATAGGCATAGTTACCAATGATAGAAGAATAGGCAAACAGGAACAGAATCAAGGCCAGGAAGTCATCACCCCAAGCACCAATCTGGCTTTCAAGCGCCATCTGAGTCAAGGTTACGCCTTCAAAACCGGCATTTTCATACAGGCCAGAAACCAGAATCACGATGGCGGTACATGAACACACAACGAAGGTATCTACAAATACACCAAGCATTTGAACCAGACCCTGATTCACCGGATGTTTCACGTCAGAGGCAGCCGCCGCATTCGGTGCTGAACCCATCCCCGCTTCATTCGAGAATAATCCGCGCTTAATCCCCATCATCATTGCCATCGAGATCATGGCGCCAAAGAAACCGCCTGCAGCTGCTTCAAACTCAAATGCTTTGCTAAAGATCAGCTGGAAAATAGATGGCAACATATCGTAATTGATGACGGCGATATATAAAGCAACAGCCAGGTAAAGAACTGCCATGAAAGGCACTACCCCTTCAGCAACTTTGGCAATCCGCTTGATCCCGCCAAAAATAATCATGGCCGTAATCAAGACCAAGACCAGACCGACCCAGGAAACTTCCAGATCGAAGCCGCCTAATGGCAACATCAGATTGGCTTCATTCCAGCCCCAGGCATGTGAGGTTGCACCAGTAATCGCATTGGCCTGCACAGCATTAAACACAAAACCGTAGGTCGTAATCAGCGCAATCGCAAATACAATTCCCAGCCATTTTTGCTTAAGACCCTGAGTAATGTAATACGCTGGTCCACCGCGGAATTGCTGGTTCTTGTTATCCCGAACTTTAAATAACTGGGCTAATGACGATTCTACAAAAGCAGAGCTCATTCCCAGAAATGCAGTAAACCACATCCAGAACACAGCACCTGGACCACCGACAGCAATCGCAATGGCGACACCAGCGACATTACCCACACCAACCCGGCTAGCTAGACCTGTAACAAAAGCCTGAAACGGCGTAATACCATGATCGTCTTCGACCTTGCCACGACTACGTTTCATGACTTTCATACTGTGCCAGAACAAACGGATTTGTACGGCACCGGTCATGATCGTATACAAAATACCGACTGCGACCAGGAATACCACCAAAAAGTCCCAGAGTGGACCATTTAAGGCATCGACCCAGCCCAGTAAGGTTTCATTTAGCTGATCATTCATGTCATATCCTTATGAGCTTATGACTCATTATCAAGCTTAAAATTAGACGAAAAATTTCAAGATCATCTGGATGATCGTGGCATTAATCAAGTCAACGAAGAAAGCACCACATAATGGAACGATCAGAAAGGCTTTATGCGAAGCGCCATACATATTGGTAATCGCCTGCATATTGGCAACAGCCGTTGGGGTTGCACCCATCCCGAAACCACAGTGACCTGCAGCAAGTACTGCGGCATCGTAGTTTTTGCCCATCACCCGGAAAGTGACAAATGCTGCATATAAAGCCATAGTCAAGGTCTGTGCACCGAGAATCACCATCAATGGTCCTGCCAGATCCGCTAGTTGCCATAATTTTAATGACAGCAGCGCCATGGCCAGATAAAGCGACAATGAAGCATTACCAAACACATCAATCGCACGGTCGAAGATCTGGATTTTCAGGATGCCTTCCAGCACGTTACGCAGAATCACGCCACCTGCCAGTGCCCATACAAATGTTGGCAGTTCAAATACTGTATCTTTACTGAAGCCAGTCATCAGTTCTGCAAATGCCAGACAGCCTGCAAACAGACCAAGTGTGGTAATGGCATTATCGGCAGTGATCAGACGGACACGATGTGGATATTCAAATTGCACATATTCATCTGTCGTGCTGTCCATTGGCGTGTTGTCACGTTTTTCGATCTGCTGATCGGTACGGGCCACAGCAAGATTATGACGGTTAATCAACAGTTTAGCCAAAGGCCCACCGATAATTCCACCAATAATCAGACCAAAGGTCGCACTTGCCATCCCGAGCGCCAAAGCCCCCTGAATACCATGCTGAACCTCAAGAATTTCACCCCAGGCGCCAGCAGTACCATGTCCACCAGTCAAGGTAATCGAACCGGCAATCAGACCGATCAGAGGATCAATACCTAACAAGCTTGCCAGTCCCATACCGACTGCATTTTGCAGTGCAATAAATGTCGAGATGGCAACCAGGAAGATCACCAGTCCGATCCCGCCTTCACGCAATTTGGCAAAGTTCGCGCTTAAACCGATTGACGCAAAGAAAATCAGCATGAAACTGGTTTGCAGCTCTGCACTCGTAGTAATGCTATAGCCCCAGAACGAATGAACCAGCAGAGAGATAACCGCTGCAACCAGACCACCTGCAACAGGTTCAGGAATGTTGTAACGTTTTAGAAAATCGATTTTATCCACCAAAAACCGACCCAGTAATAGAACAATTACTGCAGCGATCAGGGTATAAAATGCGTTAAAAGTAAAATCCATAATTTTTTTGTCCAAGATGGTTCTGAATTTTTGTCATTCTAAAAGTCGTGTTGCGATTCATTTCTATAAAAGAAAACCTTACATTACCCCATGTAATTGTCATCTTCTTCATTCATCCATCGCTTTTAGAATTAACAAAGCATTCCGCATCTGTTTCAAACTTATGAATATCATCGTGATGATCATATTCAGTGAGAGATTTATAAAAGCGAAAAACGGCCTTTTGCTGATTGCATAAGCTACGCCAGATGCGTAAATTCATCTAAACGTGCCACTCATAGCGATAACATCCAGCCTATATTTTTTACTTCTCAACCAGCATGAATTGCTGCATGAGTGCTTTTAACCTAACTGAGTTCATCAAGTCATTTGCAATAATGATATTTCAAATAGAGCTTGACCATGCAATCTTCATTATTTCTTCAAAATGCATGTATTCAACTGAAAAGTCGCACATTATGCTGTTTCTTTGTATAAAGTTTTATTGTTTTTTATTAACTATAGTTAGCGAATATATAAAAAATAATTATAACTTCTTATTTTTTATAGTTTACTACCCCTAAATTCTAATCGAAATAAAATATTAATTGAACGTAAAAACGGATATTTAATTTTATTTTTAAGATTGAATTTTAATCATTCTATTTTGTTTTTAACTTTCCTTTTAGTTCCAGCCATTGATGTTAATTGTTCAAGATATCAGCATCTAAAGTATTGGTTTCATTTTTAGAAGGAGTTTTGTTTAATCATTCAATAGATTTCTTAGGCTATTTATATAACTCCTATATCGGCTAAGTACATTCTCATTCATGTGATTTTTATTAATCATCATAATTCACTGTGAAACTAAAATTCCCCCTGCCCGACAGAGTTTGTTTGGTTTATAGTCAGTTCACCATCATTAAGGATATGAGATTGGAAATTAGAATGGATCAAAACCTCGTTCATGCTGTAGATCAAACCATTACTTCCCGTCATTCAGTTCGTGCTTTTCTGGATACGCCGGTCAGTACCGGCATGCTCAAAGACATTTTGACTGTGGCCAGCCGCGCCCCTTCAGGGACCAATACCCAGCCATGGAAAGTATATGTGCTGACAGGGAAAAAGCGTGATGAGCTGGTGCAACGTGTCTGTCAGGCGCAAATGGAGCTTTACCAGAATCCGGCACTGGCCGAACAATATAAAGAAACCTTTGCCTACTATCCCGAGCAATGGTTCTCTCCTTATATCGACCGACGCCGTGAAAATGGCTGGGGCTTATATGGTTTGCTGAATATCCAGAAAGGTGAAAAAGAGAAAATGGCACGCCAGAACCTGCGTAATTTTGAACTGTTTGATGCTCCGGTGGGGCTATTCTTCACCTTACATAAAGATTTGGGCGTAGGTTCAAAAATGGATATTTCCATGATGATTCAAAACGTGATGCTGGCTGCCAAGGCGCGTGGTCTGGACACCTGTCCGCAGGCTGCGTGGAATCATTTTCATAGTATCGTGCTGGATGTACTGGGCGCAGGTGAAGATGAAGAGCTGGTCTGTGGCATGTCACTAGGCTATGCAGATCCAGACCATATCGTAAATACCTTTATCACCCCACGTGTCCCGGTAGAGGAATTTGCCGTTTTTGTAGATGAATAATATCGAATAAACCATGATCCAAGCATCAACTTTGGGTAGCTTGCATCTGACAGAGATATAGAGCTCTTGCAGCTCCTTATCTCTGTTTAACTCTAGGCAGTTCTAATTTCAATACATATCTAAAGGCTATAACCACAAAGATCGCCATCACCAAAGCCATATTGAATAAAACATCCCACAGCATAAAGTTCAGTAAAACCCCACCCAATAAACCGCAGGCAAATTGCATACTGCCCATGATCGCACTGGCGGTTCCCGCACGCGCACCCTGCTCTGCCATGGCCAGCGCCATCGCATTCGGTCCCACAAAACCAATTGAAGCCACAACAACAAATAAGGCCGCCATAACCAGGACAACAGATTCAATGTTTAGATAACCTAAAACCAGTAAAGCCAGGACACCAATTCCCTGTAAAGAGGCACCTAGTTTTAAGCGACTTAATACTGAAAGATATTGAGCCAGATGCTTATTCAGAGTCGAAAACAGCATGATTCCCACAGCATTGCCTCCGAAAGCATAAGCAAACTGCTGTTCAGTGAGATGATAATGATCCATCAGAATGGCTGAAGAAGCACTGATATAGCAGAACATCACCGCCCCAGAAAAACAGCCTACCAGCATCGGTCGTCTGAAACTTTCATCCTGAAATATGGTTCGGTATAAACTCAATACCTGCTGCAAATTCAGTTTGAGACGGCGTTCCGGGGGCAAGGTTTCCTGAAAGAAAAAATGCACACAGACCAGACTAAACAAGCCACAGCCCATCAGCACCAAGAAAATAATATTCCACTCAAAGAACATCAGTACCCATGCGCCGAGACTTGGCGCAATAATCGGTGCAATGGTCGTTACAATCATCATGCTGGCAAAGGCCTGGGCAGCCGCCTGCATATCCAGCCGATCACGAATGGTTGCTCGGGCAACCACGACTCCTACACATCCTCCTAAGGCTTGTAATACCCGTGCTGCAATCAGGCTCCATTCATTCTGTGCAAACATACATAACAGGCTGGCCAGAATATACAGACTCAATCCAAAATAAAGCGGTGGCTTACGTCCAATCCGGTCACTGATCGGGCCATATAGCAACTGCCCAACCGCCAGTCCAAGGAAATAAGCTGGCAGACTATTGGAGACCATCTGGGTACTGACACCAAAATCCGCTGCCATTTCTGGCAAGGCAGAGAGATACATATCAATGGATAAAGGACCAAGTGCAGTCAGTGAAGCCAGCAAAATAATCCAGGACATGGCATAAGGTCGTGGTGCTGTCGTATTGGAGTTCATGTAATTAAAGATTTTAATGCGCAGTAGGCAGACAAATTAACATAGCGCATAGTATGATTTACATGGAAATTAAAAGTTATAAATATACTTTTTCTCATATGTATATTCAGCTTTGCAGCAAAGACTGCAAGAGAAAGGATCACCGTTGAAATCTTGGCTCAATCGTCTTAAGCACGCGACTTATAACACGACCCTGATGTATAACCTGCGTATGCTGATCGCTTTTGCAGGCACTGCCTTTGTTCCCTATTTCATGGGACAGCAGTTAATGACTATTCCACTCACCCTTGGAGTGGTGGCCGCAGGTTTAAGCGATATTGATGACCGCTTTTCCGTGCGTATCCTGAATCTGTTCTATACTTATTTAGGCTTCTTCATTACCGCAGTGGCAGTCTATCTGTTATTTCCTTATCCGCTGCTGTTTGCTTCTGCCCTCATTGTTTCTTGTATTGTCCTGATTCTGCTCGGCTCTCTCGGTCGACGTTATGCCACGATTTCCTATGGCTGTCTGGTGATTTCTGTCTATTCCATGCTGGGGGTTGAACTATTTGATGGATGGTATCAACAGGCGAGCCTGCTGCTGATTGGTGCAGTCTGGTATGGCTTTTTGTCGACCCTCAGCTTCCTGCTATTCCCAGCGCGACGTGCACAGGATAATCTGGCCAAATGCTATGCCTCTCTGGGTGATTTCCTCTATGCCAAATCGAATCTGTTTGATGTCGATATGACGGCAAAAAGTTATCAGCAAAGTATGATCGAGCTGTCACTGGAAAATGGCAAACTGATTTCAATTTTTAATGAAATGAAGACTGTTCTTTTGACCCGTCTGAAAGGTGATCGTGGTCAAAAGGATACCCGTCGTAGCCTGCAATACTATTTTGTAGCGCAAGATATTCACGAGCGTGCCGATTCTGCGCATATTGATTATCAGAAACTGGCCAAGATTTTTGAACACAGCGACGTTTTGTTCCGTTTTCAGCGCATCCTGTCGATTCAGGGCAAAGCCTGTAAAGACCTGAGTGAAAGCATTCAGCAGCGCAAAACCTATAAACATAATAAACGCTTCAAACATGCCTTTGAAAACCTGAGATTGTCCCTGGAAAAATTGCGTACAGAACAGCAGTATGATCAGGTCTGGATCAATGCCCTATTTGCTTTATTCCAGAATCTGAAATCCATTGATGCACAATTACGCAACCTGGAAACTGAACGTAATATCAAATTTGATCGTGCTAAACATATTGAAAACCAGCTCAAAGATGACGACCTGAAAGGCTGGGAAGATATCAAGATTCGGGTCAAGCAGCATCTGACACCTGAATCTGTGTTGTTCCGTCATGCCATTCGTCTGTCGATTGTGCTGCTGATCAGCTATATCTTTGTCCAGCTGACCGATATTCAGTATGGTTACTGGATCCTGCTTACAGCACTATTCGTCAGCCAGCCTAACTTTAATGCTACCAAGCGCCGCTTACGTTTACGTATTGTCGGGACTCTGGCAGGTATTCTTTTGGGATATGCCATTCTGTACTTTATTCCTTCTGTTGAAGGACAATTATTACTGCTGATTTTGAGTGGGATTCTGTTCTTTGAATTACGCAGTAAACAGTATGCACAGGCCACTGCCTTCATTACCATTCTGGCACTGATTAACTTTAATTTGGATGGTATGGGCTTTGCCGCAGCTATCCCCCGTATGATTGATACCCTGATTGGCTGTGCGATTGCCTGGTTTGGCGTGAGCTTTATCTTCCCGGACTGGAAATTCCGTCGCTTGCCGCGCAGCATTAGCCGCAGCCTTCAGGCAGAATGTGACTACTTGAGTGAAGTGATTGAACAGTATAAGTCTGGACGAAATAATGGTCTGACCTACCGCGTGGTACGCCGTGCAGCCCATAATACCGATGCTGAAGTCGCTTCCCTGATCTCGACTTTGGCCACCGAACCTGATTTTGATCCGGTTCAAAAATTACAGGCTTTTGAGTTCCTGTGCCTGAACCATACTTTTATCAGTTATATTGCCGCGCTGGGTGCGCATCGTGAAAAAATTCAGGATCAGGATGTGCTGGACTTGCTGGATCAAGCCCTAGAAAATATTCGTGGTGCCCTGCTCTATGATGAAGTACCTGACCTGAGCACCCAGAATATGATCCAGAATATCCGTCAGCGTCTGTCACAACAGCAGGAAGAAGACCAGAAACCATTGATCATTTTGCAGCAACTGTCTTTAATGTTTAGTATCTTGAAGCAATTGAGTCAATTAAAGCAGAGTTTGAGTCATGAACGTGACGAACAGGCCACTGAATTGGCTTCATTATAATTTGGCTGATTTTGGAACAATATACTCACTGAATCAGCACAATTAATGCTAAACTTTTTACAGTTTTAAATCTGTTAATTTCATTATGACCGCGAAAAATTTATACGCTTATACCCTACAGCCTGTGAACTATGAAATTTCAGAAGCTGAGCAGCGTCATGCTCAGCTGATGATCTGGCGTAGTACCAATAAAATTGGCATGAAAGCCTGGCTGATCATGGGTACTATTGTTGCCTTGTCTATTCTGGGAATTATCCTGATCAAGAACTACTCAACAGTCATTTGCTGGGTGGCGATTGTCTGTGTAGTACTGTATTACCTGATCCGTACTTTCGGTCTAGAATGGTATGTTAAACGCAAGATGAATGAATTTCCGGTACAGGAAATTAAAGGTATCCGTCTGGGCGTGCAACCGCATGGTATTGTGATGCGCCAGAAAATGGGCATGCAGGAAGGTGTGGGTGCTATTGGTTGGAAAGACATTTATGAATGGTATAACACGCCAGAATTCATGCTGATCAATTTTAAAGTCAAAGGTCAGCAAGGTGCTTATATCCTGCCTAAACGTTTAGACAGTAAAAACTTCTCTTTCGCGACCATTCGCAAGCATCTGCAAGAAGAAGTGGGCGCACCAAAAGAAATCTAAGATATATCCCGGTTTTGAAAGACCTCCTGTTTCGACATGGAGGTTTTTTTACGTCTATCTTTTATCCAACCCATCGACACAAATGATAATGAGAATAAATATTATCATCATAATCTATAATTTATTCTGATTCTTCAGTTATAATTTGCCTATTTTTACACATACCACCATAAATCTGACCATCATGTTTAAAAAGACATTTTTCCAAATCCACTGGTTTCTGGGGATTACTGCAGGTTTGATTCTCTCAATTATGGGAGTCACGGGTGCTATTTATTCTTATGAGCCGCAAATCTTAAAATGGATGAATAGCGACAGTTATACTGTACAGGTTCAAGAGCGAGACAAGCTTAGCCCTGCCCAGCTGTATCAGCATTTCCAGAACCAAAACCCTGAAATGAAAATTAACAGTATTACCGTGGCACAGGATCCAAGTGCCTCCAGTACGGTCAATATTGCGAAAGAGGGAGCACGTCGTGGTTATAACATGATGGTCAACCCCTACACGGCTGAAGTATTGCCTGAAATTAAAGGCCGTGAATTCTTCCAGTTTGTACAGCAGTTACATCGTAATTTAACAGTAGGTCCCGTTGGTAAACAAATTACCGGTGCCTGTACCCTGATGCTGATCTTTTTCGTCTTGTCTGGCCTGTACTTACGCTGGCCAAAACGTCATTCGATCAAGCAATGGCTGGCAGTGAAGCCGCAACTGAAAGGCCGTAACTTTATCTGGGATCTGCATGCAGTAGTGGGTACCTGGGTGGTGATTTTCTACCTGATTCTGGCTTGTACCGGTCTTACCTGGTCTTATGGCTGGTGGCGTGATGGTATGTATAAAGTTTTGGGCGTAGAACGTCCACAACCAGAAATGCAGGCCAATGGCGGTCGCGGCGAAGGTGGGCTACGTGGTGAACGCGGTCCTCGTGGCGATGGTGAAATGCGAGGCGAAGGTCGCCAAGGTGGTGAGCATGGACCTCGCGGTGAAGGTGAAATGCGTGCCGAAGGTCGTTCAGATGGCGAACGTGGTCCTCGTGGTGAACGCGGACAACGTGGTGAAGGCCGTGAAGAAGCTGGCATGAGTCCAGAAAGTATTTCACGTGCGCTGGATCAAAGCTGGACTGGCTTCAGTACTCAATTTGCAGGCAAATATTCGACTGTAACATTTAACCTGCCGAAAAAACCGGATGGTGAAATGCAGTTGAGTTTTGTTGACCCTGTGGCACAGCATGAACGTGCCCGCAACAATGCGACTTATAATTATCGCAGTGCTGAATTTACCGAAGTCCAGCTCTATGAAGATAAAAACCTCAATGAAAAAATTATGAGCAGCATGTTACCGGTACACCGTGGCAGCTTCTTTGGTCCTGTGTACCAGTTCCTGGTCATGATTGCCGCATTATTAATGCCATTGTTCTTCGTGACCGGCTGGATGCTCTATCTGAAACGTCGTAAGCAGAAAAAACTTACTCTGGCTGCACGCCAAGGGGCAACTGCCCTGCCTCTGGATCCAAATGCCAAGCCTTGGCTGATTGCGTATGCTTCACAAACGGGTGTCTCTGAACAACTGGCATGGCGCACAGCTACTGCCTTACAGGAAGCACGTCAACCTGTCAGCGTTAAAGCAGTACAGCAACTAAGCCTTGAAGATCTGCAACAAGCAGAACAGGTTCTATTTGTAGCCAGTACTTATGGCACAGGTGAAGCACCTGACCTAGCCTCCTCTTTTGAAAAGAAAATTTTGTCTGCCAAAGCGGATCTTAATCATCTCAATTATGCAGTTTTGGCTCTAGGCTCCCAGGAATATCCTGATACCTATTGCAGCTTTGGTCATCGGATCGACCAGTGGTTACAACAGAGTGGTGCCAAGCAGCTCTTCAAGACCATTGAAGTGGATAATGCCAATAATGAGCATATCCAGCAATGGACCAATGCCCTTGCCCATGTGACCCAGTTTGAATTGCAGGATATGGGTATCGATAAAACCTTCGATCAATGGACTTTGAGCAAACGTGAATTGCTGAATCCAGACAGTCTGGGGGCACCTGCATTCAATATTGAACTGGTTCCACAGCATGAAGCCGTCTGGCAGGCAGGTGATATTGCCGAAATCCAGCCAGGAAACAGCCCTGAACGTATCCGTGCATTTATGGAGAAATACCGTATTGCCGCGGGTACACAAGTGCCTTCTCTGAAGCAAAGTATCGAACAGGCACTTTGGAATCGTGATTTGACTCAGGTTGATCCTTTTGATTCAGTAGATGAGCTGTTACAGCAATTACCAACTCTTGCTACACGTGAATATTCAATCGCCAGTATTCCAAGTCAGCAAGTGCTACGTCTGGTCGTGCGTCAGCAATCTGATGCACAAGGCCAGTTAGGTCTGGGCTCAGGCTGGTTAACACAGCATACTGCCCTAAATTCACCGATTGCCCTGCGTATTCGCAAGAATGAATCTTTCCATCTGATTGCAGATAACCGTCCGATTATCTGTATTGGTAATGGTACGGGGATCGCAGGTTTGATGAGCTTGCTGAGTGCGCGTAACCGTCAGGACTATACTCAGAACTGGCTCATCTTTGGTGAACGTCAGCGTGCCCATGATTTCTTCTTTGAAGAAACCATTCAGGCCTGGCTGCAAATGGGTACATTAAAACGACTGGACCTTGCTTTCTCTCGTGACCAGCAGGAAAAAGTTTATGTGCATCATAAATTGCGTGAGCAAGCTGAAGAATTGAAACTCTGGGTCGCTCAAGGCGCCGTGATTTATGTGTGTGGTAGCATTAATGGCATGGCCAGCGATGTCGATCAGGCTCTGATTGAAATTCTCGGTGAAAGCACAGTGGATCAATTACGTCTGGATGGTCGTTATCGTCGTGATGTATATTAAGATCAGCTGATCTATAAAAGACCGGGCTTCATGCCCGGTTTTTTATTAATAAGATAGAAGAAAAGATAAAAAGATTAATAAAAATATGAGTATCCAAATATCCAACCCACTTAAACGAAGTCTCAGCCTGATCTTTGGTTTGATCCTTGGCATAAACAGCCTCTGGTTAATAAGTCAGGGACAAAGACATTTCGGTGTTCTTTTGCCAATTTTCATTAGTGTAGCACTGATCCTGTATACTCTGCTCTTTTCAAGTATTCAACGCTGGAAACAGCACTCCAGATTTAGAACCTGGTTCTGGAATAGCCTCTGGGCCGGATTTCTACTCTGGATGATCAGTGTCGTAATCTTCTTTGCTTATATCCAGATGTCTATTCGTACAAATGAATCTACACAACCTCCTGCCGCTATTCTGGTTTTAGGCAGCGGGATTACGAATGGACAGCCCTCACCCATCTTAAAAAGCCGTCTGGATACTGCAGCTAAATATGCAGCACACTATCCAGATGCTTTAATGATTATGACAGGTGGGCGTAATTATCGGGAAAGGCAAAGTGAAGCTGAGGTCATGCAGCACTATATCAACACCACCTATCCAGAACTCATCAACCCCATTCAACTTGAAGATCGAAGCAGAAGTACTGCTCAAAACCTGATGTATTCTCAAGTAATCTTGGAACAACAAAATATAAGTCAAAATGATCCGATTGCGATTGCAACCAGTGATTTTCATAGTCCTCGTGCTCGTGCCATTGCCAGACACCAAGGTTATCAGCAAGTGATTAGTTTGAGTGCCAGTACTCCCCTTTATCTGCGCTATAACTCCTGGTTAAGAGAATATTTTGCCTTTTTGAGTGGCTGGCTGCTCAATGAATATACACTATCTGAATAAGTGACTTAAACACTAAATTAATTTAAACGGATATGCCTTGGCGAAGGGATCGCTGGATTTTTGAATAGTTCAGGTTTCTGTACATAGACCTGATACAGGTAGTTTTTAAGATCCAGCAAAAGTTTTTCAGGCGCAACCAGAATATTCTGCCCTTCCGGTGTCAGATCCAATGACACAATAGTGCTTTCCTGACGTAAGAAAGGAATGACCTTTTCAACAAAATCTTTGAGGGTAATTTCCTGAATCTGGTAATTGGCCCAGTTATCTTTAATGAGTAGTCTGGCCAGACCTTTGCTTTGCCAGGTCGCGAAAGCTCGCTGTCCTGTCGGCGTGGCACATAAAGCCCAGCCCTCTTGATAAAGTGCAAAAATGCCACCTTGGGCAACAATAGCTTCAATAAAATTTTTATAAACTTGTAGCGGATCGTAGGCGATATTTTGCGATTTGATCGCTGCCTTACGCTGGTATGGATTTCTCATAGTCTGAAATCTTCAAATTATTATAGACTTCAAATTCTATGAAATATTCAGGATTTAGGCAAGAAAGATATGGTGGGCGCTGACGGGATCGAACCGCCGACATTCTGCTTGTAAGGCAGACGCTCTACCAACTGAGCTAAGCGCCCTGAAGAATAAAATAGCACTGCTATTTTATGATGCAAGACAAGCGAAGCGCGTAGTCTTGAATTATGAAACACATTTTCCACATCAGGGAATGAAAAATGGCGCAGCGGACGGGACTCGAACCCGCGACCCCCGGCGTGACAGGCCGGTATTCTAACCAACTGAACTACCGCTGCATCGCGTATATCTTTAGAAGATATGGTGGGCGCTGACGGGATCGAACCGCCGACATTCTGCTTGTAAGGCAGACGCTCTACCAACTGAGCTAAGCGCCCTTAAAGGGTCAAACTGTTTGATTCTTAGGATGGCGCAGCGGACGGGACTCGAACCCGCGACCCCCGGCGTGACAGGCCGGTATTCTAACCAACTGAACTACCGCTGCATCACAAAAAATCTGGTGGGCGCTGACGGGATCGAACCGCCGACATTCTGCTTGTAAGGCAGACGCTCTACCAACTGAGCTAAGCGCCCTCAAAAGGTCTATCATGTAAATGGCGCAGCGGACGGGACTCGAACCCGCGACCCCCGGCGTGACAGGCCGGTATTCTAACCAACTGAACTACCGCTGCACTTACACAATGTCGCTATTGTGGCAAACGATTTATCAAGAACTTAAAGTGGCGCAGCGGACGGGACTCGAACCCGCGACCCCCGGCGTGACAGGCCGGTATTCTAACCAACTGAACTACCGCTGCACTATAGTGTCTCAACTTTGAAAGAAGCTTGGTGGGCGCTGACGGGATCGAACCGCCGACATTCTGCTTGTAAGGCAGACGCTCTACCAACTGAGCTAAGCGCCCTTTCAAATCGACTTCATCGCTTGATGAGGTGCATTATAGAGAATCTTCACAGACTGTCAAACGCTTTTCTGACTGTTTTCTGCTTTTTCGGTGTGAGTGATTAAAAAATAGGTTGATTGTTAAAAAAAACAACACTTTTTGTTTATTTTTTAAGTCTATACCGATTTTCTAAGGACACTCCCTGAAACTAAAAGCCGAATTTTTACGGTTTTACTCATGAAAATTGAGACCAGAACATGCAACAGATTTCAGTATTGTTGAAAGATTATACAAAGCCCAGCTCACCGCAACGTTGTGATCCTGTAATCTTTATTTTAAAAGCTTGCAGCCTTGTAAGAACAAATTGATGACTTTTATTGGCAGACTATAAATCATGTTTCTAACTCTATTTGGCTGTTAAAGTAGAGTGAGTAGAAGATCCATGCCTCCTTTACTTCTACATCTATAAATAAAAGATATTTCAATTAATTTTAAATCAATCACAAATCTTCTTAGGTCATTTAAACAGTCAGATTCAGCGGCTGTTCTGAAATATAGACCAGCGCATCTTCATTCACCAGTTCAAACAGCTCGGCCACATCCGTATTCCGCATGCGGATACAGCCATGTGACATTGCAATACCCATCGGCTCAGAATCAGGCGTACCATGAATATAGATATAACGTTGGTAAGTATCACAACCCTCGCCCTGGTTAAAACCTTCTTCAAGCCCACTTAGCCATAAGATCCGGCTGAGAATCCAGTCTCGCTGCGGGAATTGCTGTGCCAGTTCTGCATTATAAATTTCACCTGTCGCTTGACGGGCAATAAACACACTATTTAAAGGTGTCTGCTGGCCAAACTTTTCAGCGACTTTATGCCATCCACGAGGCGTCTTGCCACTATTTTCTGCTTCACCTATGCCATTCTTACCCGTAGAAATCAGGTATTGCTTATTATATTTTGGCAAATATAGTTTTTGTTGGGCGAGATCAATCAGGATTTCTGCCTGATCCAGCTGCAAATGGCTCATGACTTCTCTTTCTCTGTCTTGATAGTTTCTAGTTCTA
The DNA here is from genome assembly GCF_013417335.1 of Acinetobacter sp. YH16031. Classification (NCBI taxonomy): domain Bacteria; kingdom Pseudomonadati; phylum Pseudomonadota; class Gammaproteobacteria; order Moraxellales; family Moraxellaceae; genus Acinetobacter; species Acinetobacter sp. YH16031. The sequence continues at coordinate 30,833 of NZ_VPED01000019.1, read as the reverse complement.
CTTTCTTTGTGGCCATGTGTTCTGGATGGATTATGTCCTGAACTGGTTCGGGTCGACGCCATAACCAGATCGCCACAATCAGCATGGTCACATCAGTAAAGATTTTGACTGCCAGCGGTGCTGTCGTAAATAACATGATAATGCCACTGATGAACATCATGATACTGGCCAGCCATTTGGCCTTGCGTGGCACAGTACCATTGGCACGCCAGGCTCTTAAAGTCGGACCATATTTTGGATGATTCAGCAGCCATGCATCCATCTGTGGCCAGCCTTTGGATGCCGCCCAAGCCGCCAGAATTAAAAATACTGTAGTTGGCATGCCGGGCAAGATTGCGCCGATAAAGCCCAGTACGACAAACAGTACGACCAGGCTTCGCCAAAACAATATTTTCATAAATCGGTCCTACCCACAAAATTAGGGGTAGTATAAAGTGTTTTTAAAATCTGTCCGTTGTATTTGTGCACTTTTCACAGGATGTGCTATGCCCTTTTCCAGTCTAAATCATCATCTTGTAGAAGCATGGCAATATTATCAGCATCCTTTGGTGCGGCAACTGGCCTTTGCTGTTGGCAGTCCAAACCTTCTGTCTCAGATTCCGACCGAACTTGAAGTCGTCTATGCTTTCGAATTACATGATTCTGAGACTTGGCAACATCACCTGCAAAATTATCATCCACGTCTGAAATATCTGGACAAGCATCCTGAAGAGCTGGAGCAATTCGTGCAGCAGCTTAAAAGCACCCGGCTGGGTTTGCGCTTTGAAATGCTGGTCTGGTTCTGGCTGCTGGATGATGCCTATCACCCCTATAAGCTTTTGGGTCATAGCATTCAAAAAATTGACGGTGCTAAAACACTGGGTGAACTGGATTTTCTGTTACTCAATACAGAAACTGGTCTGACCGAACATTGGGAAGTGGCGCTGAAATACTACCTCGCAGAAGCCGATTTTAGCCTGCCAAACTGGTATGGCCTGAACCGCACCGATACTTTAATCCGTAAAATGAAGCATTTCACCCAGAAACAGTTCCAGTTTGATGAGGCTCTGGATCAGCAGATCGATCAGCGTTTCTGCATGTTAAAAGGCCAGCTTTATCTTCCAATACATCGTGCAGATCAGACATTGCCTGGCTGGGTCAATACCCAACGTCGCATAGGCTTATGGGGCCAGCAGATTCCCGACCCAGCGGCTAATTTCTATCGTTTGCAGCGTCATGAATGGATTTACCCCAATGCTCAGATCAGCAGTTCAAGTCCCTATTGGTGGACAAATGGACTTTATAAAAAGGCTGATCAAGAGGATTTTTATATGTATCGTAGCCCGCTTCTACTACCCTTTCCTGCGCATAAACCCTTTTAAAACATTACATTTATTAACCGAAGCACTATGAAAACCACATATTTTTTATGTCGTATATTTTCTAATCTTAGTTCCACATCATAATAATTTTATTATCGATAATACGGAGATGATGATGAAAAAAATTCTTGCTGCTTCATTGGTAATGGCTTTTGTTTTAACTGGCTGTAACACTGTCAAAGGTGTGGGTAAAGACGTTTCTAAAGCAGGCGAAGCTGTAACAGGCACTGCAGAAAAAACTTCTGAAGAAATCCGTCAAAACTAAACTCTTTCTAGCTTCTCCACAAACCCTATCTCAGATAGGGTTTTTTTATGTAGAACATTCACATTACAGGCCATATTCGCCTATCATAGAGCCGACAAATTTATCGACTTATGAATCCATCGTATGACATCTTCCGCGACTCTTGATTTAAGCCTGCAATTATTACGTCAGCCTTCTGTGACCCCTATTGATCATGACTGCCAGAATATCATGGCAGAACGTTTGAAGAAGGTGGGTTTCAATATTGAATCAATGCGCTTTGAAGATGTTGATAATATTTGGGCGCGTAAAGGTACTGAAGGCCCGGTTTTCTGTTTTGCTGGCCATACCGATGTTGTGCCAACCGGCAACCTGGATGCCTGGAACTCTGACCCATTTGCTCCAGAAATTCGTGACGGCAAGCTATATGGCCGTGGTAGCGCCGACATGAAAACGGCTTTGGCTGCGATGGTTGTAGCCACTGAACGTTTTGTCGAAAAATATCCGAATCATAAAGGTTCGATTGCCTATCTAATTACTTCAGATGAAGAAGGCCCATCGATTAATGGTACGGTAAAAGTGATCGAAACGCTGGAAGCCCGTAATGAGAAAATTACCTGGTGTCTGGTAGGTGAACCATCAAGTACCAACAAACTGGGGGATATTGTCAAAAATGGTCGTCGCGGTTCGTTGAATGCCAACCTGACTGTGAAAGGCAAACAAGGTCATGTGGCTTATCCCCACTTAGCAGTGAATCCAATCCATACAGCGTCTAAAGCCATTGCCGAACTGTGCGAAACAGTCTGGGATAACGGCAATGAATACTTCCCTGCGACGTCTTTCCAGATTTCAAATATCAATGCCGGCACCGGTGCAACCAACGTTGTTCCGGGCACCATGAATCTACTCTGCAACTGGCGTTATTCAACAGAAGTAACTGCTGAAGAATTAAAAGCACGTATGCTTGAAATTCTGGATCGTCATGGTGTGGACTATGATATTTCATGGACTTTATCTGGACTGCCATTCCTGACACCAGTAGGTGAGCTGGTGAATGCAGCCAAAGATGCCATTTTAACTGTGACTGGTACTGAAACTGAATTATCAACTTCAGGCGGCACCTCAGATGGTCGTTTTATTGCGCCTACCGGTGCACAGGTACTGGAACTCGGTGTACTGAATGCTACGATTCATCAGATTAATGAGCATGTCGATATTGCAGACCTTGAACCACTGTCTGAAATTTATGAGCAGATTCTGGTGAACCTGTTAGCCAATTAATCACCAGATGTAAAAAAAGGAACTCAGAAGAGTTCCTTTTTTTATGTGCTTTGTAATGAATTACAAGCCAATTGAAGACTGAATATAACCCATTTGCGGGATGTGAAATAACTGATCCCCCATACGCACATACTGGAATACTGCGGGGTCAGTCACTTGCTGATCAGCATCGACGACTTCAGAAATACGCAGACGAATGGTTTTCGGCATTTCATTACACATCAGGGCAAAACGCTGATGCACCTCATCTCCTTCAATCACCAGCGCCACCCCACTTTTACGTGTAGGATCATTAACTGCATAAACCGGTAATTGCGCATCATGCCATTTAACCACTTTAACCTGGGTATCACTATCCAGTGCAGACAGGACAATATTTTGTGGTAACAGCATTGGATCTTTGCCGTGACAGTCAATAATATAAGCATCAATAAATCCGGTAGATACCGTAATTAAATGCTGAAGTTCCTGCTGACTTATCTGATCAGCCATTTTGGCATTAGTCGTATTCTGACTCATTTATGACCCCTGTTTTTCAGCAATTAACTGTTGAATATTCGCCAGTAATTCAGCTTCCTGGAACGGTTTGCCCATGTAGTGGGTTACGCCCAGACTGAAAGCACGTTCACGGTGTTTTTCACCAGTACGTGAAGTAATCATGATGATTGGCAGGTCACGGTGAATATCGTGGTGACGAACCAGGTTCGTGACCTCAAAACCATCCATACGCGGCATTTCAATATCCAGCAGCATCAGATCCGGACGGACATTTTCAAGCTGCTCAATCGCATCTACACCATCTTTGGCGGTGACAATATCATAGCCCTGACGCTCAAGCAGACGCGAGGTCACCTTACGTACAGTCACCGAGTCATCCACGATCATCACCAGACGGCGAGCATTGCCAGAACGTGAACCATCGCGTTGATCCTGCATGTGTTTCACACGCTGCGTACCATGGATCTGACGAGCAATATTCTGACCATCCAGAATCAGACAGACCTGACCATCACCAAGAATCGTCGCACCGGTGACTACACCAATATTGGCGAACTGATGGCCGATTGGTTTCACCACAATCTGTGCACGTGAACCTACTAACTGATCCACAAGTAAGGCAATGGTTTGACCACTGTTGCCTTTAATCAGCAATACTGGCAGTGAATGCGCCACATTATTCAGACGTGGAATTGGCTGATTCGATACGAACTCAGACAGGTAACGCAATTTGTAATTGACGCCATCAATCTTGAAGAAATCGTCTTTACTGTTGAAGTAAGTTTCCAGAGTAGATGGTGCAATACGTACAATACGGTCGATTTGCGCCAGAGAAACGGCATATTGCTGATCGCCCACTTTTACCATCAAGGCATCGCTGACCGCTACAGTCGTCGGTACGCGAATGGTGAAGGTTGTGCCTTTGCCGACTTCAGAGCTGACAGATACGTGACCGCCCAGAGACTTGATCTCGCTTTGTACTACATCCAGACCCACACCACGACCTGAAATCTGGGTTACAGATTTAGCAGTACTGAAGCCTGGGTGGAAAATGAATTGCAGTAGCTCTTCCGAATCCAGTGTCTGATCTTCTTTGATCAGGCCTTGGCTGAGTGCTTTTTCACGAATCTTCTCAGCATCAATACCTTTACCATCATCACTAAATGAGACGATGACATCTGTACCCTGACGGCTGATATTTAACAGGATTGAACCGACTTCTGATTTGTTCAAGGCAATACGATCTGCTGTATCTTCCAAACCATGGTCAATCGCATTACGCAGCATATGCTCGAATGGCGTTACCAGACGCTCCAGAATATTACGGTCTAATTCACCTTCACTATTCTGAACAATCAGTTCAGCTGGACGGTTTAAGGTCGTAGAAGTCTGACGTACGATACGTTGTAAACGTGGCAACATCCGGTCAAACGGTACCAGACGGGTACGCATCAGGCTTTCCTGAATCTCGGCCTGAATCCGTGATTGTTGCAATAACAAACCTTCAGTTTCACGAATCTTGTCGGATAAGGTGCTCTTGAAGTCAACCAAGTCCGAAGCAGATTCTGCAAGCGACTTGGACAACTGGTTCAAGGACGAATATTGGTCCATTTCCAGCGGGTCAAAGTCTGCATAACGCGAGTTTTCTGAACCGTGTTTGGCAATAATTTGAGATTCCAGCTCGCCTTCCATTCGGCGCAACTGATCCGCCAGACGCTTGATTGCCAGTTCCATCTCGTTCAGGGTATTGCCGAGCTGGCCCAAGTCCATTTCGATACGCGAACGGTTAATCGCATTCTCACCTGACAGGTCGATCATCTTCTCAACCAGATCAGCAGAGATACGGATCATCTCGTGGCTGGTATCGGTATTGCCGGTATCAACCCACTCACCCATCATACGTGGTGGCTCAGTACCATCACCTTCGACAAATTCGAAGCTATTTTCAGTGACCAGCGTTTCTGTTTTAGCCAGACGTTCTGGCAGCTGCGCAGTAACATCCACATAAGCAATCTTTTTCAGACTACTTTGGATCTGTTCAAAATTGCTATAGTCACGTTGGAAGATGGCTTGTCTTAACCAAGCCAGTGTTTTTTGCAGCAGGCCATCATACGCATTCGAGTTAAAGTGATATACCGCAAACTGTTCGAATGTGGTTTCCAGTTCATACGCAATGCTGGCCACCTGTTCGTTTTCAATCATGCGCGCACCCCCCTTGATACTGTGGGCAGCACGTTGTAATTGAAGCAATAAGCTACGGTCACTACGCTGATCAAACCATTGGTTCAGCAGTTTTTCTGTATTGTCGAGAATCTCTTCTGATTCTTCCAGGAAGGTTTCTTCAACAATCGACTTCAGTTCATCTTCTTCAGAGCGTTCTTCTGCTACAACTTCGACTGGCTCAGTCAAAGTTTCTGTTTCAGTAAGCTCAACTGGTTCATCTTCTAAGTCTAGAGCTTCTAGATCTGAACTTGTGTCTTCTGATGCAATCTCTTCCGCTGCTTCATCCGCTGTTTGTTCGGAATCAGCAGTAGCTTCTGCATATTCAAATTCGACAACAGGAATCGATGTTCCTACTGGAGCTGCAACAGCTTGACCAGCCACCAAGGCCTGAATATTTTGCAGAATCGAAATTGCTTCAACCGCTGGATAATCGATACCTTCATCACGGATCGACTGGATACGGTCAGACACGTTATCTTGCACCAGACGAATGATTTGAATCAGAGCAGGCGTTACTGCAATCTGCTGACGGATGATTCGCTCATAAATACTTTCCAGTTCATGCGAAATCGAACCAATATGAGAAGCGGTAATCATGTTTGCACCACCCTTCAAGGTGTGCAAATGACGCATCAGATTATTCAGTGAAGTCGTATCATCCTGCTTTTTACTCCAAGTATTCAGATCTTCATCAATACCTACCAGTAATTCATCCGCTTCTTCGAGGAAGATATTCAGTAGATCCTCATCGAAATCACGCTGAGTTTCTGCGCTGTCGATGTATTGGCGATCAGAGGCAATACGCTGGCTTAAAGCAGCGAAGTCAATGCTGGCTGTGGTTGCAGCTTCAGGAATAGAAATTTCTTCTGATACTTGTTCAGCAGGGACATTGTCTTCGGCAAAGATTTCCAAGTCCTGCTGTACAAATGCAGCCAGTTCACTCAAGGTTTTTTGCGTATCATCATTCAGAATGACACGCTGGCCTGCTGCTAGGGTATCGAATAAATGAATGAATTCCTGATGTGCCTGGGCAAACAGCTCATAAGCATAATCGCTGTTCAGCAGTACCGGTTTTTCTAGTAAGGCATCATAGGCAGATTTTAAATCTGTCGTAAACTCATGAATACCCAGTGCGGCACGGTTATCTGTATGTGCAAGCAGCTCGGCAGCCTGCTCGCTTAAAGCCTGAATATATTCCGGATAATCGACTTTAGCCCGTTTATCGAATTCAAATTCGGCATCCAGCAACAGGTCAATCTCCAGTTCAACCAGCTTAGTCACCAGACCTTGGGTTTCAACTGTTTCCGTTTCAGTGGCTGCGAAGCCATAATCATTCCAGACACGCTCAAAAGTCGCATACACTGCTGCCAGTTTGCTGCTATCACCCTGACGTAACAAATGCAGATAGTCGCTGACAAATTCAGCATACTGAATTAATACAGCAGTTTCTTTTGAAGTGGAGGCAATTTCATCCTGAAGCAATGTTTTAAACAGATGTTCTACTTTAGAGCTGGCCTCGAAGATTTCTTCGATCTGTGCCATGGACGAACTGCCGCGCAAAGTATGAATAGCACGAATCAATGCATTATAATCCTGCACTTTTTCATTTTCGCTACGCAGGAACTTGGCAATTGTTTCGAGATGCTCTTCCGCTTCCTCGATAAAGATCGCCACGGTTTCTTCTACATCACTACGTGCAGCATCTTCACTATCAGCTTCTTCAAGCTCAAATTCTGTTGTGCTTATTTCTATTGCTGCAGTTGTACCTTGATCTTCAACTGAATCACCTAGCTCAAGACCTGTGATCTGACCTTCAGCAGTCAGACTGTCTGCAAGTTGCAAGAGTTCTTCTAAAGCCGGTTCAGGTGTCATTTGTTGTTGTAATTGCTGACCTAAAAGCACGACTGGGCGTAAGTCAACATCGAGTTCCTGCACCTGTTTGAATTTTGGATATAAAGTAAACTGATAAATATTCAGTACAGCTTTGGCATATTGTTGAATCGTAGGCGTTAACTGGATCGAACCTGAAAGTACCCGATTTAAGGTATCTTCCACGGCCCATGCAATTTCACCCGCAGATTTAGCCCCTACCATACGGCCTGAACCTTTCAGGGTATGAAAATGGCGGCGAATGGTTTTCAGGTTTTCCTGATGAGCCGGATCACTCAACCATTCTGGAAATAAAGCATTTAACTCGACGAAAATCTCTTCGATTTCCTCGACAAAAATTTCAAGAATTTCTGCATCTTGATCAAGATAACTGTCTTCAGGAAGCGTTGTCGTTTCAACTAAATTTTTTAATATTTCTTTCATAGCTAATGCTTCTTACGTTGTGCCGCCAAGAAGGGCGCTCAAACTTAATTGTGACCGTCACGCGAGACCTAACCTTAATAATTAGGTCCATCTTGTCGAGGCTTTATCTGTATTTCTGAATGTGCCTCAACCTAGGTTAAGGCACACTCCCCTCATACTTTCTGACTTTATTCTGGTAGTTTAAAGTCAGATACAGATTCACGTAATGCATCGGCCATGTTCGCCAATTCAGATACCGAACGTGCTGTATCGAAGGTTGCACTCGTAGTTTGTGAAGTAATTTCCTGTACGACATTCATCGTGGTCGCAATATGACCTGCAGATGCTGACTGAAGTTTCGCAGCATCGGAAATGTTTGCAATCAGTTTTGCCAGGTTATTCGATACGTTCTGAATCTCATCTAGTGCCACACCGGCATCTTTAGACAAGTTCGCACCACGTACAACTTCGGCTGTGGTTTGTTCCATTGAAATTACGGCTTCGTTGGTATCGGTCTGAATGGTTTTTACCAGGCCTTCAATCTGTTTAGTTGCAGATGCAGAACGTTCCGCAAGACGCTGGACCTCATCCGCTACCACGGCGAAACCACGACCAGCTTCACCCGCCATCGACGCTTGAATCGCTGCGTTCAAAGCCAGGATGTTCGTTTGGTCGGCAATATCGTTAATCAGGGCGACGATGTTACCAATTTCTTGTGAAGATTCACCCAGACGTTTAATACGTTTCGACGTTTCCTGAATCTGTTCACGAATCGTATCCATACCTTCAATTGAACGGTGTACAACGTCTGCACCATTTGCAGCAATTTGTACTGAACGTTCCGCAACGACTGCAGATTCTTCCGCGTTGGCAGATACCTGGTCAATGGACATCGCCATTTCGTTAATCGCAGCAGATGCACCGGCAATTTCTTGTGCCTGGTGTTCAGATGCTTCAGCTAACTGGTTGGTAATGCTTTGAGTTGTCGCTGTATATTGCGCAACTTCCTGAGAAGTTTCGGTAATACGAGATACCAGGTCACGTAACTGGTCGATCGCGAAGTTAATCGAGTCGGCAATCGCACCGGTAAAGTCTTCCGATACTGTTGCATATGAACGCAAGTCACCATCCGCAAGGTCAGCAATCTCGTCCAGTAAACGTAAAATCGCATTCTGGTTACGGTCATATTCTTCTTGAAGACGGGTTACACGCTGTTTATCTGATGCACCACGTAGGCTTAACAGGCGGAATACACACAGCAGGAAGCCGATCAATAACAGAATTAACAGAACCGCTGGAACGATTGTTTTCAGACCAGAGTTACCAGATAGTTTGTTCAGGTTATCGAGCAGGACATCCGATTGCGAGAAAATTGACGCAGATGCCTGACGTACTTTTACGATTTGCGCAGAGTTTTTTAGGATTGTCGCAGATGCTGATTCAAGTACATCATCATATTCTGCTTTAATGCCTTCAAGAGACTCGCGCAGGTTTGGATCAGTAATCCGTTGTACACCCAGTTCAGCAGAACCGTTTAACTGTGCATTTAAGTATGAACCGAAAGTTTCGGTATCGGCACTGAAGTCGTCCGCTGATTCACGTGAACCGTCGTTACCGGTCAATACCAAGCTGATCGAACGTAAAATACGTTCCGCAATGAATACCTGGTTTTTCGCAATGACCACCTGGTTTGACGGCATGTCTTGACGCGCCATCTGGTCGACCATCAAGTTATATTCGGCCTGAATCCCCGGGATGGCTTCACCAATTGCGATGTTGGTGTCATATAACTGGTTAATGATTTTTTGTTGCGATGCAATCAGGTCAATACTAGAAGACACTTCTGTCCACTGTTTATCTACTGCTTGTAGCGCTTCATTATTGGAGTGAATATTTTTTACAGTCTCAAGGTTTTCAGCAAAAGCTTTTTGAGAATCTGTCAGGTTTTTCATCGCCTCAGGTGTACCAGAAGCCGTTGCTTCAGTCGCCTGACGAGAAATGGTTTGTGAAAGCAGACGTAAATCACCCAGACTTTGTGTCAGCTGGTTGGCACGTGGCACACTGTAGAAAAGATACAATAAAGTGATGGTTGCTGCTAACAGACAGCCGGCTGCACCATAAATAAACGGTTTAGACTTTTCACTATCACCAAATACACGTGACAACTGATCTGTTTGTGATTGAATCTTGGATAAAAAAGTATTGCCACTTTTGCGGCTACCTTCACCTGTATTTTTCTTTTTAAGTTTAAAGCCCATGCAGCCTCTCCCCGATTTACGTCTTTATTACTTTCGTGCGCGACGTTTAATTTATAAATTTTATAGATGCGTTCATAAATTTTGGATTTTGCAACAGACGACTGAATAAGAACACATGCCATTGTTGGTTATGCTGGTGGAAAAATCCCTGACAGTATTCTTGTAAGTTATTATCCAATTCAGTTGTTTTAGAAAAAAAACTTTTCTTATTAAAATGTTGTATACCCAAAACTTGATCAACAACCAAACCGACATATTGGTCATTATGGTGAATACATAATACTTTTTGAGTCGGTGAAAACTGGCTACTCTGTCCTGATACATATTGAGTCAAATCAGAAACTGATAATAACCTTCCCCGAATATTGGCCAACCCTAAAACCCATGATTGAGTATTAGGAACTGGCGTATATTTTGGAGGATAGATCACTTCGGATACTTCCCCCAGCGGGGCAACAAAATATTGCCCCATCATCTCAAAAGCAATGCCTGACCATCGGTTGACTTCATTTTCATTAGAAACGTAGTTTTTATTTCCCCGTTTCGCAATGCGAAGCAATTCGATAAATCCATTTGCTGCCATAGAGCTTATCCTGCGTTGAGGTGGTGCTTAATCACTTCAATCAACTGTTTTTCATCTACCGGTTTTGTAAGATAATCTGCGGCACCCTGACGTTTACCCCAAACGCGGTCAGTGGCCTGATCTTTGGTACTTACAATTACAATCGGAATATGCTTGGTGGTTGCACCACGTGCAATTTGACGTGTTGCCTGGAAGCCATTCACGCCTGGCATGACCACATCCATCAATACCAGATCTGGCAACTCAGCCTGAGCCATGGTTACCCCATCTGCACCATTGGATGCTTCAATCACCTCAAAGCCGTGTTTAGAAAGAATCTCTCTAAAACGGAATGTTTCTGTCGGTGAGTCATCTACGATTAAGATACGCGCCATGCCAATTCCCCTAAAAAAATCAATTATTAAGCACTAATATGGTTACGGATTGCGTTAAGCAATTCATCTTTACTGAAAGGTTTAGTCAAGTATTCGTCCGAACCAACAACACGACCTTTGGCCTGATCAAATAAGCCATCTTTACTCGAAAGCATAATCACAGGAATATTCTGATAATTTTGAGAATTTTTAATCAACGCACAAGTTTGATAACCATCTAGACGAGGCATCATGATGTCTACAAATACGATGTCTGGATTGGCTTCTGCGATTTTTGACAAAGCTTCAAAACCATCTACCGCAGTCACGACTTCATATCCTTCGCGCTGTAGAAGAGTTTCTGCTGTACGACGAATGGTCTTTGAGTCATCAATGACCATAACTTTTAGATTTTGGAATTTATCGTCCATTTTGACCCTTCCCATTTTAGAAACGATGCGCCATAAGGCTCATAGGATTATTTTATTACGATCGATAAACATTTTTAACACAAATCCACTTGTATTATCAATGAACATTTTCTACACAAGTGTGCAAAAATAGCGGGTTTTCATTAACCATTTCACATTTTTATTTTGCCATTGCTTTTTTTTTGACTGACGGTAGTTTTTAATTCGTGAATTTGAGTCTAATATAGCATTATTATTACTTTAAAATAAGTAATTTAGTCAACTTTCAATTGGGGAGCCAATGATGAGTCAGTTTTCGGAAAAACTTGCTTTCATTGATAAAAATAAAATGACTGGCCGATTCATATTTGCAGTGACACTTTTTCTTCAGGTCACCATTTCTTATGCCTCAACTAACCAGCCACCGAAAGCCACCTGGTACCGCTATTATGATAATAAAGGCGTGGCCAATATCAGTACTAATGTTACCCCCAACCATATCCGCTATGGCTATGAAGCACTTGACCAGAATATGCAGGTCATTAAACGTGCACGTCCTTATAATGTCGATAAAGATATTAAACAGGCACCGCAACGTGCCCAGCAGGCTCAGCGCATTGCAGAAGATCAAAAACTGAAACGTGCCTATACCAATAGCCATGTCGCTCTACAGAAAAAGAATGAAAGTCTGAGCCAACTCAAAAAACAGATTGCTTTTCAGCAAGAACAGATGAAACAGTTGCAGCAAGACCGGGTCATGTTTGTACGCCAAGAACGTGAATATTTACGTAAAGGCAATAATCCACCGGCATCTTTAAAAGCTAACCTTGAAAACAACCAGAAAAACCTGATTTCTCAAAAAGAAAATATTCAATCTTTACAAACTCGCTATCGAAATATGGAAGCGGAATACGACAGAATTATTGCCCGTTTAAAAGCACTTGAATAAACACAAATAACTTGTTGTTGCTTTAAACGACCACAAGTGAAAAGGATTAATATGCCATTTGCACAGCATTTTCATATTTCAAAGACCCCTTCTTCGCGCTCTGTATTGATGGTGAGTGCACTTTGCTTAAGTCTTTTTCTAAGCGGCTGCAATAAAAATGAATCTACACCGCAAGCCGAAAGTCCCAAAACAATTGAACTAATTCTTCAGGATCTGGTAGCTGTAAAAACAGGTACTTCAATCCAGAAATCCGCATTTACCGGCACTATTCGCGCAGTCAACCAAAGCAGTATTCAAGCGCAGGTTTCGGCCACTGCCACCAGTGTTAATGCTCAGGTCGGTGACAATGTAGCTAAAGGTCAGGTACTGGTTCGCTTAAATAATCAGGACAATGCCGCACGTCTGGCTCAGGCCCGTGCCAATCTGGCATCTACCCAGGCACAGGCCAATCAGGCGCGTAACATGATGCAGCGCAAAAAGCGCCTGCTCGACCAAGGCTTTATTTCTAAAGTTGAATATGAGCAAAGTCAGGTTGACTATCAGGCCCAGGTTGAAAATGTCCGCGCACAGCAAGCCAATGTCGATATTGCCGTAAAAGCCGATCGTGATGGCATTATCACCAGCCCGATTAGTGGCGTGATCACCCAGCGTCAGGTTGAGCCCGGTCAAACCGTGGCGATCGGACAAACCCTGTTTGAAATCGTAAATCCAAATCAACTGGAAATTCAGGCCCGTGTCCCGAGTGAGATGCAGTCCAGTCTGCGTTTAGGTAGCAAAATTGAATACCAGATTCAGGGCAATCCAAACACATTTACCGCTGCTATTAGCCGGGTATCTCCAATTGCTGATCAGGCTAGTCGCCAGATTGAATTCTTCGCCAGACCAAATGAAAGTATTCCCTCTTTAAGTATTGGCTCTTTTGTTGAAGGCAATATTCTGAGTTCTCAACAAGTTTCTGGTCAGATCATTCCCCTCGATACCATTCAGGATATCCAGAATAAACCTTATGTCTGGGTTATACGTCAAAACAAAATTATTAAAGTGAATGTTCAGGTTCTGGAACAGCGCTACAACCAGAATACTGCAGTGATCCAGGGTCTGGAGACAGGTGATCAGGTCAGCCGCATTCCATTTACCGAGGCAGATCTCAACAAGCCAGTGACGCTGCGTTCCAACTAATCAGACAGGATCATTAATATGTGGTTTACCCGAATTAGTGTGAAGTATCCCGTCTTCACCATTATGATGATGTTCTGTTTGATGGTACTTGGATTGGCTTCCTGGCAGCGCATGGGTGTAGAAGAATTTCCGGATGTAGACTTTCCCTTTGTCGTGATTTATACCAACTATCCAGGTGCTTCCCCAGAAACCGTTGAATCGGAAATTACCAAAAAACTCGAAGACCAGATCAATACTATTTCTGGTTTAAAACAGGTAATTTCACAATCCAGTGAAGGCCTGTCGATGATCACGGCTGAATTCAATCTGGAAGTGCCTTCAACTACAGCGGCACAGGATGTCCGTGACAAAATTGCCTCAGTCACCGCTGAATTCCGTGATGAAATTCAGGAGCCAGTCGTCGAGCGTTATGATCCGACTGCCAATGCAATCATGTCGATCGTATTTGAGTCCGACAATATGGGTTTAAAGACACTAAGCTCCTATCTGGATCAGCGCATTGTTCCACAACTGAGAACTGTTCCGGGTGTAGGTACCGTCAACCTGCTCGGTGATGCACAGCGCCAGATTCGCATTCAGGTTGAACCACAGAAACTACAAGCTTTTGGCATTGGCGTGGATAGCGTCATCAATACTCTGAAATCTGAAAATATCGAAGTTCCGGGCGGTACATTAAAATCTGGCAACTCGGAACTGGTGATTGAGATCAATTCCAAAGTCCTGCATCCCCTCGCCTTTGGCGATCTGGTCATTGCCAATAAAAATGGTGCACCGATCTTTCTGAAACAGGTCGCAGAAATTGAAGATAGTCAGGCAGAACTTGAAACTGGTGCATTTCTGGATGGCAAGGCTGCAGTGGCTGTCGACATTCTGCGTAGCTCTGATTCTAATGTTATTGAAGTAGTAGACAGTACCTACAAAACTCTTGAAAGCATTAAAGCCCAATTGCCACAAGGAACCACCTTAAAAGTTGTGGTGGATTCTTCAAAAAGTATCCGCGGCACCATTGGTGATGTTGCGCGTACCATTATTGAGGGTGCGGTTCTTGCTGTGCTGATTGTTCTATTATTTTTAGGTTCTTTCCGCTCAACGGTCATTACTGGCCTCACTTTACCGATTGCATTGCTCGGAACTTTGACCTTTATCTGGGCTTTTGGTTTCAGCATCAATATGATGACCTTATTGGCCCTGTCTTTAAGTATCGGTTTGCTGATTGATGATGCAATTGTAGTACGGGAAAATATCGTACGGCATACCGATATGGGTAAAGACCATGTTACTGCCGCGCTGGACGGCACCAAAGAAATTGGTCTTGCCGTTCTGGCAACAACACTGACCATTGTCGCGGTATTCTTGCCTGTTGCATTTATGGGCGGGATTATTGGGCGTTTCTTTTATCAGTTCGGTGTGACGGTGAGTACCGCCGTTCTGATTTCCATGTTTGTCAGTTTTACCCTTGATCCAATGTTGTCTGCACATTGGGCAGAAAAGAAAAAAGATCCAAATAAAAAGCCAGGTCGAATTAAACGTTTCTTTAACTGGATTTCAGGCAAATTAGACAATTTAAGTCATGTCTATGAAAAGCTATTGAAACTAGCTTTACGCTTTAGATTCATTACCATTGTGATTGCAGTGGCGTCTTTGTTTGGCGCTTTAGCCCTATCAAAACTGATTGGCACCGAGTTTGTACCCGTACCAGATAAGGGCGAAATCCGGATCAAGTTCGAAACTCCGGTCGATGCTTCACTGGAGTATTCACAAGCCAAACTACAACAGGTCGATAAAATCGTACGTCAGCATCCTGATGTACGTGCAACTTACGGTGTAATTAATGGTGTGACCGATCGCGGTAAAAACCATGTCAGCTTACGTGTCACTGTGACGCCGCGGACTGAACGTGAGAAAAGCTTGAATGATCTCAATAATGAGTTCCGTCAGCGTTTACAGTCTGTAGGCGGTATTACCATTACTTCTGTAGCTTCTGCGGATGAAACCGTATCGGGTGGTCAAAAGCCGATTATGATTTCAATCAAAGGGCCGGATTTGAATGAACTACAAAAGATTTCCGATCGCTTTATGGTCGAAATGGCTAAAATTGATGGCATTGTCGATCTGGAAACATCCCTGAAAGAGCCAAAACCGACCTTAGGTGTACAGATCAATCGCGTTCTGGCCAGTGATCTTGGTTTGTCAGTCAATCAAATTGCCAATGTGGTTCGCCCACTGATTGCCGGCGATGATGTCACCACCTGGCAGGATGAAAAAGGTGAAACCTATGATGTTAACTTACGCCTGACCGAAGACCGGCGCACCCTGCCAAGTGACCTGCAAAATATGTATATCACTTCATCTAAAATGGATGGCAATAATCAGCCGATTTTGATCCCGCTTTCTAGCGTCGCGAATTTTGAAGAAAAACTGGGAGCTTCTCAGATTAATCGTCGAGATCTGGCGCGTGAGGTGCTGGTTGAAGCAAATACCTCTGGACGCCCTGCAGGTGACATCGGTACTGACATTAGCAGACTTCAGGATAGTTTCGACATGCCGCCGGGTTATAGTTTTGATACCCAAGGCGCCAATGCAGACATGGTAGAATCCGCAGGTTATGCGCTCACTGCGATTACCCTGTCGATTGTATTTATTTATATCGTATTGGGTTCACAGTTCAACAGCTTTATTCACCCTGCTGCCATTATGGCTTCATTACCCTTGTCATTAATTGGTGTATTCCTGGCGCTATTCCTGTTTAATTCGACCATGAACCTGTTTTCAATTATCGGTATTATTATGCTGATGGGCCTGGTGACCAAAAATGCGATTCTGCTTATCGACTTCATCAAGAAAGCCATGGATCGGGGTGAAGCCCGTTATGATGCGATTCTGAATGCCGGCAAAACCCGTTTACGTCCAATTCTGATGACCACCAGTGCCATGGTCATGGGAATGGTGCCGCTCGCTCTGGGCTTAGGTGAAGGTGGTGAACAAAGTGCGCCTATGGCACATGCCGTGATCGGTGGAGTGATTACTTCTACCCTGCTGACCTTGGTGGTTGTTCCAGTGATTTTCACTTACCTGGATGACCTTAAGAATTTTATGCTGCGCCAAGCCCGTAAAATCATGGCATAATTTAAACCATCACAATGAGGTGACATTCAAGAATGTTCACCTCATTTTTTATTGTATAATCTCTGCTTTAACGCTTAATTTTTTAGGACAGTTTCCATGCGCGCGAGTCGCTTTTTATTTGCAACGTTGAGAGAAACCCCGAACGATGCTGAAGTTATTTCACATCAGCTAATGCTTCGTGCCGGTATGATTCGTAAGTTGGCTTCAGGTTTGTACACCTGGCTGCCGATGGGCGTTCGCGTATTAAATAAAGTTGCAGCGATCGTTCGCGAAGAGATGAATAACGCGGGTTCACTCGAAGTCTTGATGCCTGTGACCCAACCAGCTTCTCTTTGGGAAGAGTCTGGTCGTTATGTGCAATACGGTCCTGAACTATTACGTTTTAAAGATCGTCATACCAATGACTTTGTGCTTGGCCCAACACATGAAGAAGTGATCACTGATCTGGCACGTAATGAGCTAAAAAGTTACAAACAACTGCCTGCAAACTTCTACCAGGTTCAAACCAAGTTCCGTGACGAAATTCGTCCTCGTTTTGGCGTAATGCGCTCACGTGAATTCATCATGAAAGATGCCTATTCTTTCCATGCGGATCAGGAATCTCTGCAAGAAACTTACGACAAAATGTACGAAGCGTACTGCAAGATCTTTACCCGTTTAGGTCTGGATTTCCGTCCAGTACAAGCGGATACCGGTTCAATCGGTGGTTCAGGTTCACACGAATTCCACGTCTTGGCTTCAAGTGGTGAAGATGATATCGCCTTCTCAACTGAATCTGATTATGCGGCTAACATCGAAATGGCTGAAGCGATTCTGGTGGGCGAACGTGCTGCTCCGGCTCAAGAACTGAAAGTGGTTGATACCCCAAATCAGAAAACCATTGCTGATGTATCAAATTTCCTTGGCACTGATCCTGCGCATTCAGTAAAGGCATTACTGGTTCAAGGCGTTGCAGCTGAAGAAGGTAAAGCAGCTCCTGTCGTTGCCCTGTTCCTTCGTGGTGACCATGAACTGAATGAAATTAAAGCCGAAAAGCATCCAAAAATTGCTGCGCCTTTGGCTTTTGCTACTGAAGCTCAACTTGCTGAACTAGGTTTAACTGCTGGTTTTGTAGGTCCACAAGGTTTAGTAGAAAAAGGCCTAACAGTGATTGTTGACCGTGCTGCTTCTGTACTTTCTGATTTCGTCGCAGGTGCAAACGAAGCAGACAAGCATGCAACTGGCGTGAACTGGGAACGTGATGCGCAGTTTAGCGAAGTTTATGACCTGCGTAATGTGGTTGAAGGCGATCCTTCTCCAGATGGTAAAGGTACACTTCAAATCAAACGCGGTATCGAAGTAGGTCATATCTTCCAGTTAGGCAAAAAATACTCTGAAGCTTTAGGCTGTAAAGTCTTAGGTGAAGATGGCAAACCATTCACTGTAACGATGGGTTGTTATGGTATCGGTGTGACACGTGTCGTAGCATCTGCAATTGAACAGAATTACGATGAAAAAGGTATCATCTGGCCGACTGCGATCGCTCCATTTGAAGTGGCAATTGTGCCAATGAATGCGCATAAATCACCTCGCTCTTTAGAAGCAGCTGAAAGCTTATATGCAGAACTGCAAGCTGCTGGTTTTGACGTATTGCTTGATGACCGTAACGAGCGTCCAGGTGTGAAATTCTCTGATCTTGAATTGACTGGTATTCCACATCGCATTGTGATTGGTGAAAAAGGTCTGGATGCAGGTACTTTTGAATATAAAGGTCGCCGTGATGCAGAATCAGTAAATCTTTCAAAAGAAGAACTACTAGCAAAAATTGCGAAATAATTTTTTTCTGAATCAATAAAAAATCCCGCCTAGAGCGGGATTTTTTATGTCTCTAACTTAGCAGAACTTATGCCCGCCAAAGCAGTTTGAGGTCACATTCTGGTTCTGTAGCAGCTTGTCCATTAAGGTTAAAGTTGCAGGAGTACCTGTTGCATAATTGGTAAACTTACCCACATCAATATTCAGTTTACGAACCACGGCTACATTCGCAAGAGATCCTAAAGCTTCACCAACACTGACATCGATTAAGTTTTCAGGACGTAACAGAAACTCAGAAATTGCAGTTGCTACCTGAGGTAATACGAATGAAATATCAACTTCATCTGTGGTTTTTAACACACCCAATTGAATCGGGTCTTTAAATGATAGCCACCAACCTGGCTTGGCAATATCAGCCGCATCCGCACCTTGCCAATGCACATTCTGACTCTGTAAAGACAAATAACCGCCTGTGCCATTTAATGGAATATTATGGATCATATTTAGAGCCTGAACAAAGGTGATGTCCATATTCAGGTTATCCAGACTTGAACCAGCACCCATTTGAAAGAAAGAATGTGTTCCTAAATTAAGAAATCCAATTAATGGATCAAACTCTACATACAGCTTATCTTTTGAAAAATCTGGTGTACCAATCACATCACTTGGCAAAGTTGAACCCGTTAAAGCCTTTGCTAATGGAATCGAAGCAATAGTAGAACGGATATTACTTACAGTCGCTGACTTTAAGCGTTGCCCAGTCACGACAGTTTCTGGCATAGTAAAGTCTACCCGCATGGAAGGCACTGTAATCCCGGTATGGCCATCAGCACCTGGCTTACTGGTAAAAGTACGTGTTTGTCCTAAAGCCTTTAGATTCCCTGAGATTTTTTCATCATTTGCAATACCAAAGGTTCCCGCTTTTGTAACAGACTCACCAGTGGTTTGCGCCATTTTCATATAACCACTAAAACTTTTGAGGCCATCATTCGGATTTTCGATGTTGTCAGTCCCCATGGTTAAGAGTCCGACAATTTTATCTGCACCTAGACGAAAACCGACCACTTCACGGGTAGAAGCACTTCCACCATTTTTAATTGCAAACTCAACAAAGGGATTACTCACACTGGCACTGGTATTAGCACGGTCGCCTGAAAAGACAGGGTTACCTTTATCATCAAGAGAGGTATTTAAGCCACTCAAAGCCAAGTTAGAAATATCAATATCACAACCATTAGTATTCCCAATACTGTTATTCGTTCCACCACAACCAAGCTGCAAAGTTTTGATATTAATATTCAATTCCATTAAAGCTTCAATACTTAGCTTATGGAAGTTAATTCCTTGTGATGAATCATAAGCATTTTCCAAATTTAATAAGGCCTGTGCATCAACTGCCGATAAAGCCTCATCGTCTAAGGCTGTCATTGCCATCGCCTGTTGAGTAAGGCCCATTAAAGTGACAATCAAGCTATTCAATATTATTTTTTTCATGAAATCATCCCTTATTTCAGCGCGGTGTAATGCCTAGCGTACTGCGCATGGTTCCGCCTGTGAGTGCAATTGTTGCTATATTCTGCATATTGCCATTTGTGGTCATGGCCATGTTGGTTCTAAACGGCTCGATAATCTTCTGATCTTTATTAAATTTAATTTGATTATCTAAAGTAACAGTATCTTCACTCACGCCTATTTTGGTGATTAATCCTAAATTCCCTTCCATACGATTAAAGTTAATCGCAGAAGTATGAACTGCACCTGTACTATCTACATCTTCATTAATCAGACTAAAATAACTACCAAGATTATTAACATCACCTTTTTCTGTAGAAGTTAATGTTCGGAACTTAAAGTTTGCATCCAACGATAAATAATTTTCGCCTGCTACATCCAGTCCCGGAATAATCATTAACTCACCACTACCATCAAGCATCATGGCAATTGTTGTTAATACATCATCGCGTTTAGAAAAGTTGTCATCAGGAACAAACTGATCACATTTATTGCCTGATACACAGTTATATTTAGATCCCGGTAATTGGCCAATTGCCACTTCAGCTTTAGCTGCGATCAGCAATTTATCAGCTTTTACATAGATGCCTTTATCTTCATAACCAATCACCCCTTTGGATTCAATAAAGGCATCAATATTTCGAAGGCCAGCATAATAGTTTCGCGCATGGCCATTCTCTACACCACCATCAATTAAAAGAATTGAAGTTGTACTTGGTGCTCCAGTTTTGGCATCCTTTCCATAACCTTCAGTTGATGCCATCACGTTATAGGCAATACCATTCTTGTCACCGTCATATTTTGTACCCGACAAGGCAACATTGGCATTCAGGTTGTAAATTGGAATACCAATTCCCCAAGAACCACTATTCCCGGAAATAATACCAGTATCATTAGAAATAAAATTTGCTTTGGCTGCAATCGACTGGAAATCCATACCCCGTATGGCGATTAGTGCAAAATCCTGATTAGCAGACGTACTGCTTAAAGTTTGCTGCAAAATCGGATTACTTTGTCTAAGTGTTGACTTAATATTGTCATTAACTAAAAATTCTAGGCTCTGTGCCTGAATTGTATTGATATAAATATCGCCAAAATCAATATAAGCATTATTCTTTCCAGTTAATGAACGTAATTCATTAAACTGAACTGCATAGCTTCCTTTACCCGTATGACCAATTTCCAAAGTCGTTGGCTTTAAACCCTGTGCTGCTGCCACTTCCTGATTGGTAAAATCAGCTGATAAACCAAGATGCAAGCCACCTTCACCTGCGTTATAGCTTGAAACACTCTGATCTTGTCGCGTCAGCACACCACCAACTTTATTACTTATATCAAAAGAATTCAGTTTTGACTGATCGGCACCTAACGACAAACGTGCATTACTCACTGCACCCGAAATACCATAGCGCATGATATTTTTTAAATCGCCATCTCCATTCTGATAGCGTAAATCAAAGTTTAATCCAGCTGTTTGCGCACCAGTTGTTCCTACAGCCACTGGTTTTAAATTAATTAGATGGTCTTGTGTGCCACTTTTACTGGAGAGTACGATGCCTTGTGTCGGGTCTATATACATATAGCCCGTACCAGCGAAGTTAAAATTAAAGTTATCTAGAACTAAGCTATTTGTACCTAAAGTATGTTTGATCGTGGCATCTTGCAAATTGAAATCGATAGTAGCTGTTTCATTCTTATTGAATAAACCTGCTGTCGTATGAAGCACCATTTTAAATGGACTATCAATCGCAAGACCTAGTTTGCCCAAATTTTGATTGTTTTCGACACAGCTTGTTCCAGCACAATCCTTACTCACAATTTTAAAATCTGCATTGGCACTAAAGGGAGCTACGCTTGCTTCTAGACGGATCCCTGCACCAGCATCGGTCGCACCGACATCAAACTTAAGCTGGCTTAAAATCGCATTTTGATCTTTGCCTAAGATTTCTACTTTATGCAATCCCAGTCCCATCTTGGTATTTACATCAGCATTCGGGTCATACCAATTGAGCTGTTCAACTTCTACTTTTGATACCTCGTGTGTAATCGTAATACCGTCTTGACCAGTGATATGACCCAATTCTTGTTCTTCAATCAGCTCTAGTGCATAACTATACTGTGCCAAACAGACACATGCCGTTAATAATTTAATTTGTGATTTTATTTTTTTCATTCTTTCATCCCTATGCTGCATCCATGCAGTTAGCAACGGCTTTGTGCACTCCCTGCTGAGCAGTTAAAGCCAAATATTTTTAAGTTTCCTGACATGTGCATGTTGCCGTGCATATTGAGACCCATAAAGCCCTTCTCACGTCCCCGGTCAAATTCTGGAACATCTGCTGAGGCAGTGGTATATGTACCGTCCGCTTTATAAACACGATTGGTGAAGGTCGTATACTTCTCTGAATTGGCATAGCCTTCTTTATCGCCCTCACCGGTTCCGGTTTCAATAGCCAAAGTATTAAAACCCAAGTTTCTTATTTTTAGAGGTTTATCGTCATAAAAAGTGATTTTCATGGCTGTTTGAGGATTACCTGCCGCATTAGTAATCGTGGTGCCATCGATAGAAAACTTATCAATTTGCAGGGTGCCTTGTATGCCTTTAAATACCAGCCATTTTTTATTGCCTTGGGCGTCGACATGATTGTTAGGAGAAATCGCCAAGCGACAAAACAAGGTGTTAATTCCACAATCTGTTGTTGGCTTGTAATACACTTCTAACTTATTAGCGACCGTTTCAGAAATTTGAGATTTTGTTAAATCAGTAGCGTATTGATGGTTGAGTGACAAGGTCCAGCTTAAATCCGCTCCGCCTTGACCCGTTTCTGCTGTCATTTGCTGCGAATCAAGACTGACTAAGCCGGCTTGTGTCGCTAAAGAAATCCCTAGAACTGTAGCAAGCATTAAATTTTTCAACATTGCCCTATTCCTTTATAGACCTGTAGTTTTTATTTTTAGATGTTGAATCAACACACCGTCAATCACTGCTGAACCAAAATTCCTCATTGAGTTATCAGTAGCTCCCCTAAATACCACACCAGTAGCATTATTATCATCTTTTGCCTTCAGCATATTGGTATTGGCAATACGTTCAACAGAACCAATGGCGATACTACTGTGAGTTGCATCGCGTCCTTGATACAAGGCAATGCTATCTGAAGCTTGAGCTTTAATTTCAGTACCACACGTATATACATTACATGTAGAGCCTAAAAGTGCTTCTGATCCTAAAAAGCCACCTTTTCCATCTGGATAACGCTGATAAATCCGGTTGTAAATATCTGGAATTTTAGGAATACGCGTCACTTCCAAAATAATATTATTTCCTTCCGAACCCACGACAAAAGGCTGGTACATACTTCCTAGTACCAAGTTGATATTCGGGCTATATAAATACAATCCCTCGGTATCATGAAATATAGGAGCTGCAGAGCCATTTAAAGCAGGAGTCGGACCATCTCCATCAAGATTATTCTCTTTTGCTGCACTACTAATACGAATCCCTTTACTGTTCAAATTGTTTGAATCACTGGTCAAAGTAGAGGGATCATCATTAGTATTGAGTCGGATCAGACTCGCCAGGCCCAAGGTTTGACTATATGCAAGATCAGGCGATGTAAGAGTTTGAAATAATCGGACTTGTGAACCATTCATGCTCAAACCATTAGCAATAAATTGTGCACGAAAGCGTTCAGAAATATCTAAGCCTGAAGTAGGTGCTCCAGTAGCATAATCTACGGTATTACTTGAATTTAAAGAACGCGAGAAAATATCAGTCCAAAAACCTAGTTTAATATTATTATCTGCTTCATTTGCAGCAACTGTTGCAAGAGGTGCTTCCAAAGCTAGATAGCCCACTTCTTTTCCAGTATCCGTAAACTGTTTTACTGTTTCGGCTCCGGCATGAAATAACCAAGGATTGCTGGCTGTTCCCCAATTAAACCCCTGATTGCTATAGCGGCTACTGAGCGAGTTATCACTTTTTGATAGAGCCAAACCATAGATAAATACATCAGCCTTCGTACGTAGCGTACTGACTGAGGCACCCATTGCAGCTTCTTTGGCCGCTGTTGTTGCGCTCGCTTTAACCGCCTGCTCCATAGCAGTCACTGCATTTTTTGCCTGAATCAGTGCATACCTATCAGCTTCAATTGCTAGTTTTTCTTGAGTCCTGTTTTCAACAATCGTTGTTACCCCAGGATCGATCAAATTACTTCGGGATCCTACAGCCTGAGTCCATTTATTATTAAGAGAAACGGATGCCCGATTCCCCCATAATAATTCAATCATTTCATAAGTATTGGCTAAAGCATATTCAGCCGACTTATTCTTTAGACCAAGAGTAGATTCCAATGACCCTGGTTTGGTTATTGTTCCATCATTACTTAGAGATAAAGGCCAAAGGTTACCATCATAATAATCTTGATAACGCTGATCATAATATTGCTTCATTAAAGCGGAATTACGATATTCTTCCACAATACCATTACGTGCATTAGCACCAATTTCATTACGGATTGCGGTTAAAGTCGTATTATAGTTTTGAGTTTTATAGGTACTGACACTATTGTCATAAGTCGTTTGATAAAGATTGGCATTTGCACTAATACCATTTAAATAGCTACTCGCATACACTCGATCATAGACTTTATTATAGGCACGCTCACCTAATTGAGCATAGTTTTCTCCAGTCGGAATAATACGAATAAAGCCTGTGTCTGCCTGACCTGGATTGGCAATGTTTCGTGCATAGCTTGAACCGCTGGAAGCATCATTCGGTGCCTGAAAAACCATTTTAAAGTCATCAAGTACCAGGGCAACACCTTCACCGGTAGTATCAGAAAGAGAAGAATCAGTTAATTCCTGCATTGCATGTGCAGATGGCAATAATCCTAAACCGATCATCATTGCCAAAAAGCTTTTACGAAATTGAAATTTAGCTTTTATTTGAGCCATCTCGACCTATCCTTCTTATCTGATGCTCCGCATCTTTATCCTTCAGCTTCCCAGCCTTCAATTTTTGATTTTTATGATGCTTGGCACATCTTTTTTATATATTCATTCTTCATTATGCTTATTTTTAGCAGGATTACCAAAGCCAAAAGACCAAAAACCCCGAGTTTCCGATGAATGAAACAGCAAAAAAAATAAGCGAGGCATTAGCCTCGCTTATTCAATGCTTTAAAACTATTAAGCTTTAGGCAAAGTAACGCCTGTCTGTCCTTGGTATTTACCACCACGATCTTTATATGAAGTTTCACAAACTTCGTCTGATTCGAAGAACAACATTTGAGCCACACCCTCACCGGCATAAATACGTGCAGGCAGGTTAGTCGTATTCGAAAACTCTAGCGTGACATGACCTTCCCACTCAGGTTCAAGTGGAGTCACATTCACGATAATGCCGCAACGTGCATAAGTCGATTTACCCAAGCAAACGGTCAGTACATTTCGTGGAATACGGAAGTATTCTACTGTACGCGCTAAAGCAAATGAGTTGGGTGGAATGATACAAACATCCGATTCAATATCGATAAAGCTTTTTTCGTCAAAGTTTTTCGGATCGACAATTGCAGAGTGAACATTGGTGAATACTTTAAACTCACGCGCACATCGCACGTCATAGCCATAGCTTGAAACACCATAAGAAATCAGCTTTTGACCATTTTCATCCAGACGAATCTGGTTTTCTGCATACGGTTCAATCATGCCGTGTTTTTCGCTCATTTCGCGAATCCAACGATCAGACTTAATTGCCATTGATATAATCCAAAAATCTTAAAAATAAGTAATTGCGACGTACTTTAACTGAAATTGACACTAATGAAAATAAGCGAAATTCTGACAGCTAAATTTCAGGAAATTTAGCTGCTTTTTCAGGTTTAAAGACTGAGGAGTGCTGAATAGGATAAAGGTACAGAAAAGCTCATTAAAATAATGGAAGCGGTCTTTTGTAAGTTCTTTTGATTCAGCCAGCGATTGTTTTTTCTGGCCAATAAGCTACCTAAAAAGGTCCAGAAAAATGCGATAGGAATAAGTAATGCCAAGAATGCCAGCATATAAGTCACATAATATTGACTGCTTTTCCACACCATGACCGGGAAAATAGCCGAAGCAAATAATAATGCCTTAGGATTCAGCAAAGTCGCCAAAAATAGTTCCCGTGCCCGAATCGAAATACATTGAAAATTTTCACCAAGTTCTGCGGTACGCCATAATTTTAAAGCTAAAAATAGAATATAAGCAGCACTACAGAGTTTGAGAATATGAGGTAATTCCGGTAAATAGATCGAGATTTTACCAATCAAAAAGCCCCAGAATGTAATTGCGATGAGATAGCCGAAAGCTTCTGCAGGAATAAGGCGAAAAGTTTTTCTAAATCCAACTTGAATACCTGACGATGCCAATAAAGTATTGGTTGGGCCCGGTGTTAATAGAATGGCTGCCACTAAACCAATAAATAACCATGAAATCATAGTTTGACCTCGCTCTTAGGTATTAAGCATAAAATAATCCGGTCAAATCTGCAAAAAAATAATTGTAAGAGAACATATTAAAAAAAATTATATTTTATTTTTTTATTTATTTTCATATAATTATATAAAAATAAAAGAAAATTTTATTTCAGTCAATTTTGTCAATTTATAAAGCTATAAGCTCATCATAAAATTGCTATAAAAGTAGAAGTTTCAATAGAGTATTCGGACTTAAAATTCCTGAAATACTAGTCTCTACAACATGAAAGAAAAATCATCCAAAACTTTGAAATGATTATTTCTGGTAACCTTTGATTGAATTTTAGCCAACTAAAAATCCCTGCTCTTACGTATGAACTTTGCACACTTCTAGAAAAAGATTTGGTGATGGGAGCAACTTTTACCTAACTCCTAATGATTAAATTTTCACTCTCCATTTAAGATGTCTATCTTGCTCAATTTGTTCAACATATTGATAAAGCAAAATTTCGAAAAAAATGCTATTAAAGGTATTCAGACAAAATAATTGCTGTTAAATTGTACAAGGACAACAATTGATAATTCACATTTTTTAACATCCAGACGGTTTAGTATATTGTTGTTTTAATTATATTTTAAGAACTACAGAATAATATCAGGAGTCATATATGAATAAATGGATCAAACTTTCAGTCATGAGTTTAGCGCTATCAGGTGTAGTTGCTTGCTCGAATGATAATGCACAAAATAAATCAGATAATCAGGCTGCGTCTGGCGAGAGCGTAGCTGTAGATAAACTGCAAACCCGATTTGTCAATATTGCGACAGGCGGTGCCTCAGGTCCTTATAATGTCATCGGGACAGGATTGGCTGAAATCTATAACAAGACCTACGGCGTAAGTTCCAAAACTCAGACCACTGGGGCTTCTGTCGAAAATCTAAATTTATTAAAACAGAACAAAGTTGAAATGGCCTTTGTCATGAGCGACAGCTTAACTGAAGCAATTAATGGTCAAGGCAGTTTTAGTTCTAAAATTGACAACGTGCAGCAGATCGCTGCTCTTTATCCAAACTATGTACAGATTGTCACTTCAAAACGTTCTGGCATCAAAAATATTGAGGATCTCAAAGGCAAACGTATTGCAGTGGGCGCCCAGAATTCAGGTGTAGAAGTGAATGCCCGTACTCTATTGAACGGTTTTGGTATCACTTATAAGGATGTCAAAGTAGATTACTTAGGTTATGCCGAAGCAGCAGATGCCTTAAAAGGTGGCAAACTGGATGCGGCCTTCCTGACTAGTGGTCTTCCAAACTCTTCTCTGATGGAACTGCAACAGGGCTTTGATCTGCAACTGGTGAGTATTAATCCAGATAAAGTGAAAGCGATTGCCAAAGATCAGGCGTATTTCCTGCCAATGACCATTCCTAAAGAGACCTATGGCAATGCTGAGGATATTCCTACAGCTGCGATCATGAATGCGCT
This sequence comes from Acinetobacter sp. YH16031, assembly GCF_013417335.1. Taxonomy (NCBI): domain Bacteria; kingdom Pseudomonadati; phylum Pseudomonadota; class Gammaproteobacteria; order Moraxellales; family Moraxellaceae; genus Acinetobacter; species Acinetobacter sp. YH16031. The sequence continues at coordinate 2,832 of NZ_VPED01000019.1, read as the reverse complement.
GGTGGTTCGTTCTGATCTCTCTACAGATGATGTATATAAGCTAACCAAGACGTTCTTCTCCAGCTTGGATCAACTCGCCAATTCACATCAGGCTGCTAAAGAAATCACTTTAGAAGGTGCACAAAAAGGTCTGGTTGCTCAACTGCATCCGGGCGCGCAAAAATTCTATGATGAGAATAAAGCGAACTGATGAAATGGATACAAGGTGCAGCGATTGCTGCACTTTTTAGTTTGGCTGCTTTTTTTATTACCTATGTTTGGATGACATTTCCGTATATTTTTGTGGAAGTGAAAGAGCAAAATTTTCAGTGCAAAATTGACCAGAAATCTTTTCAGCTCAGCTGGATGCATTCGGTAGAAAGAACACAGTGGAAAGAACGTTATCTTCTAGACAAGGACCATTTCATTCTGACAGATACTCAGTTCATTTCATTTGGTGCGGGTACACCTGATCAAGGTACTATTACTCGACAGGATGATGGCAACATCCATATGCAAATCAACCGAGAGATGAAAGAACTCAACTGGGTCATTTCACGCAGAATGCGGGGACAAATTGAGAGTGCTGATCGGATATGGAATATTTATCAGGATTTTCCCGACTACAGCACGGTACAACTTTCTATAAGAAAAGACAGCCTATGGAAAAAAAGAGGTTTAAATGATTGCCTATGAATCCACAAGAAACAAGAAATGTGACCGAAGCACTGGATGATCAACAGCAACAAGAATTATTAGAAAAATTTGACCGTGAATCTGTCACTCGCAACCCGAATAACAAATCGGTTCGCTGGTTTATTGCTACCCTGGCAATATCCTATTCTTTATTTCATCTTTATATTACTTTTAATCCCTTACCCGAACTGATCCAGCGTGCGGCGCATGTATCCATTGGTCTGGCGCTGATTTTCTTGTTATATCCAGCACGTCAAGCAAGTAGCCGACAAAAAGTCGCATGGACAGACTGGATTTGGGTCATTGCCTCTTTTGCTTCTTTCTTTTATCTGTTTAAAGAATACCAGGCCATTATGACCACCCGGGGAGGCATTCCCAATACGCTGGACATTGTCTTCTCAATTATGACGGTAGTATTGGTGGTTGAGGCTGCTCGAAGGGTAATGGGCTGGATGTTGCCGATCTTGGGACTGATTTTCTTGAGCTATCCATTTGTCAGTCATTTTGACTGGATGCCGGATCGCTTGCTCACTCGCCCCTATACATTCAGTGATATTTTCGGGCAAATGTATCTGAAGACTGAAGGTTTATATTCTTCAGCCATTGGTGCTTCAGTCACCTTCATTTTCTTGTTTATCCTGTTTGGTGCCTTTCTGGCGAAATCAGGAATGGGAAAATTATTTAATGATCTCGCCATGGCACTTGCCGGGCATAAGCAAGGTGGGCCAGCCAAAGTTGCTGTCATTTCCAGCGGTTTTATGGGCAGTATTAACGGGACGGCGGTTGCCAATGTCGTAGGAACAGGCTCATTTACCATTCCTTTAATGAAGAAAATTGGCTATCACAAAAACTTTGCCGGTGCTGTTGAAGCAAGTGCTTCTGTTGGCGGACAGATCTTGCCGCCAGTAATGGGTGCCAGTGCCTTCATCATGGCAGAAACCACGGGTGTCAGTTATGGCACGATTGCCTTAGCTGCGGTATTACCTGCCCTGCTGTATTACCTCGGTGTGATGGCACAAGTCCATTTCAGAGCAGGTCGAGATCATCTGAAAGGCGTACCGAAAGCCGACTTACCACGAGTCAAAGAAGTCCTAAAAGAACGAGGACATTTATTATTTCCAATCGTTGCTTTAGTGTTCTTCCTATTCCAATCCATTCCGGTTAGCTATGCGGCTGTGTATACGATTTTATTGACCATTGTGGTGGCAGCATTCAGAAAATCGACCCGCATGGGACCTAGGGAAATTCTGGAAGCTTTAGCTGATGGCGCTAAACAATCACTTTCCGTGATGGCGGCCTGTGCGGTCGTGGGTATTATTATTGGTGTGGTGAGCTTGACCAGTTTTGGCTCGGTGATGACTTCTTCGATCATGAGCATTGGTGCCGGCAGTCTGTTTCTGACCCTTTTCTTTACCATGATTGCATCGATGATTCTTGGTATGGGCCTACCATCTATTCCTGCCTATATCATCACCGCAACGATGGCTGCTCCGGCTTTAGCCAACTTTGATATTCCAATCCTAGTCGCGCATATGTTCGTATTCTATTTTGGCCTGTTTGCCAATATTACCCCTCCCGTCGCCTTAGCCGCCTTTGCTGGTGCGGGGATTGCCGGGGGTGACCCAATGCGGACTGGATTCCTGGCCTTGCGCCTATCCCTAGCCGGATTTATTGTGCCCTTCCTGTTTGTCTATAACCCGGCGATGCTGATGATTGATACAACAGATATTGCCGTGAATGCCAAAGAATTTGCCTTACCGGCATGGAATGTCATTTTAAGCATTACCGTAACATCCATTGTCGGCATTCTGGCACTTGGCGCTTCAGTCGAAGGGTATTTTAAAGCTAGCATGAACTGGTTCTGGCGCATTTTCTTGGGGGTTGGTGCACTCATGATGATTGTCCCTGAGACCATGACCGATATTATCGGCACCATCATGGTGATTATTGCGATAGGCTTTAATATCCTTCAGGCAAGAAAAGAAAATACAATCACGACTAAAACCTCATAAAAAAAGAGAGCCTCAGCTCCATTGCTGTCCCACAATTTTTCACAAGAGGAAGCTCAAATGAGCTTCCTCTTGTTTTATGGGTATTTTATCGGGTGAAAATAAAGCTTTTAAAGTTCTTCTTTCAAACAAATTCACTTGAATTATT
>NZ_VPED01000190.1:0-1098 GCF_013417335.1 Acinetobacter sp. YH16031 | reverse complement strand
ATATAAAGAAAGGTATTTTAAGTAAAAATTCTGATAATAAGATTGATCTTGCAGAAGCGATCCGGGTATTTGGTGAGCCAGTACAAAAACAGAATGTAAAAGAAACTGTAAAAGTAGACAGTCCAAATTCGGCAGAAGTTTTACTCCTTAGACAGCAGATAGACCTGCTAAAAAATCAGCTAGATGATGCAAAAAATAGAGAAAGCTTCTATCAAAATCAAATTGAAACTATGCAACGACTATTGGAAGCTCCAAAAACCAATACAACGCAATCTGATGATCCAAAATCAAAACAAGCAGAATCCACGGTAGAAGAAAAAGAGGACGTCATAGCTATGCCTCCTAAGGAATCAGAGGTCATCGGGAATAAACGTATTCCTGTCCCTGAACATATTGAGCCAGAACTAGAAAAAAGGGGGTTCTGGAGCCGTTTTTTTAAACCTTATGGCTAATATAAAACAACAGTTAGTTGTAAATTAGTTGTAAATTAGTTGATATAATAACTTATGCTTTTGGAGATAAGTTATGTCTGTTCAAGAACGCTTAAATAAATCTACAGTCCAATTTCTTAAGATTGCACATCATGTTGTATTCGCCAGGAAACGCTATGAAAACGGCAGACAAATAGTAGTTTCCCTGATTTATATTGCACAAGATGCACACCCCATAGCGGCAATCACAGGAACAGAGCGATTTTGGGATTGTCACGACATCAGTAAGGCAACACGATCAATTAGACGACACAATAAAAACTGTCTAATCCTGGATCGCAGAGACTTCATTTTTGAGAAAACGGAAGACCTAAGAGGCTTCAATGGCATCCATTGATTATTCGCCAAAGCTAAACAAAACCGTGGAACATTGATTGTTTTTTGATCGTGAAACATGAAAAATCATAAAAAAAGCCCAATCGGGTGTGATTGGGCTATAAACTAGAAACTACAGCATTGAATTTTCAAGAGAATTATAACGCATTTCGTATAAGGTGTATTATGTTAATTTTAGTAGAACTAATAAATCTATATATTTGAAAATGTCATTTTACTCAATTAAATACTCTTCAGATATTTCACACTGTTCAACAAAAAAATGATCATG
>NZ_VPED01000189.1:0-1110 GCF_013417335.1 Acinetobacter sp. YH16031 | reverse complement strand
AAAATTGATTTGGACAGCTATAAGCACTTTAAACATGGCTATGCCAATACGATTCATTCATCACAAGGTATGACGGTTGAAAACGCCTATATCCTTGCCAGTGAGAATATGAACGCTAATTTAACCTATGTTGCACTAACACGGCACAAGGGCAATGTAGAGCTAAATTACAGTGCTACTGCATTCAATCAGGATGAAAAAACGTGGGTCAGAAATTCTGAAGGGAAGTATCAAGAAAAAGAACTCACACCGTTTGATAACTTGAAACGTACTTTAGGACGTACCGAAGTTAAGAGCTTTACAACGGATTATTCAGTCGTACAGGCAAAAGATGAACTTATAAAGAACTATATTCGTGATCATCGAAATAGCCTTGATGATCAGCGGGAATTGTATAACTTGAATAGCACATTTAAGGCAATTACTACGCCAGACAAGCATTTCAGCGAAAAGGAAATCATTGAAGAAGTGCGAAATAGCCTAAGATCAAAAGCTTTACTGGGGGATGAGATCGTAAGGTTTAACGGTCAAATGAACATTGCCAAAGGTGAACAGCTCCAGTTAGATCAAGAACTCACTTTAAAGACCGGCTTTTTTAAGAAAGAACATTTTGAGAAAGATACACCGCTTCAGGTCATTGATGCCTATAAAGTCAAAGATCAGGCAATGATGAAAGTACGAATTAAAGCTGAAGAATATGAAGTACCCTTTGATAAGCTAAATATTCGCTATTCAGACAAGTATTTAACTGAATATAAAAAAGATACTTCAGCACGCTTTGATAGTCGTCATAAAGCTGAAATGGTGAGTAAGTTCAATCAACAATTGCAACAGCAGAAGCAGAGCCAACCATTACAGAATCTAAATGCACCAAACAGTGAGATCAAGCATTCTTCAAGCATCAAAAATAGTCATAAAATGAAGTTTTAAGTTGATATAGCTCTTTTAGTCTCTTGGTTGTAATCCAAACCATATCTATTAAAAAAGCATGTCCTATGAATTTTTAGCTCTATATGATGTCCCTCATAGACAATGGAATGTTTAAATCCATTTGCGCCAGAAGCAGGTTCATTGCAAATTAAGCATTTATGAATCTTTAGTCTTTCTTTA
>NZ_VPED01000188.1:0-1112 GCF_013417335.1 Acinetobacter sp. YH16031 | reverse complement strand
CCACTATCCAGGTTCATATGAAAAATCGCATCATGAATGGCTATCAGTCGTTCAGGTTGCATGCATCCCTGATCAAAAATTAATGAAATACACAGACATTCAAACAAGGTATTCACTAATTTTTGTTGCTCTTTAGCCGTAGAGTCTAAGAGGATACCTTGAGTTTGTTGTTTGAGATAATCCGCCCAATTCACATACAGTTTTTCTTTTACCTCGACGAGCATAGTACCCTGCTGTAACTTTCGTCCTGAAAAAACGTTGTCTAGACGTTTAGGTGTGTAGACTATCCAATCGGGCAACTTAATCTCATAGCTCTCGGCATAGGAAGGGTAATCCTTTTGCCACTGCTGGTTTTTCTCGTTACAAATCCGTTTCACTTGTTTAAAACAGAATTGAAGGTAATCTGCAGCATTGCCCTTAAATTTGGATATTTGGCAGAGCTGCTCTAAAACTGCTCTATAGAGAGTAAACTTGTCCAGAATTTGCTGATCAAGCCACTTAAAATCAATTTGAGCAAGGTCAGAATTTACATCTGTGTATGTAGCAGTGATCAGCTGAGAAATTTCCTTAAAAATGTCACCGATTTCTCTTTTAATGGCATTTTCTAATTGCGTAACAAGTGATGTATCAAGCACAAGATGGTCCTTTAAAGCACTTCAAGCTTTGCGATTTCTAGTTTGTTGAGCAAGCTTTTAACTTGTTGCTGAATGTCGTGTTTGTAGAGATAAGGGCTTAATCCAGAAATGTGACTGAATCCCATGCTCTGCTTATCATGGGTATATAGCGTATTGTGAATGTCACCACTCAGGGCGAGATGATTTTTAGTGAAATGCCTTGGCCAGTTTTTATAAATCTGTACAGTCTCTTTAAGGTAATTCGTGACAAAATCAGCAGACATGGGCTGTAACTCCAAATGCTCCACGACTTCAGCAAGATTCACCTGACCTTTTTGGGACTTGATCCGAGGATGTGAGATGACACAGAGCATAAAACCATCATTTTCCAATTTCACTTTAAAACTAGTTATCCCGAGTGTCTCGATGGTTTGCGTCAGATATTTTCGATATGCATTGAAATGATCCTGCCAGTAGCCTGTAACAGGAACAGGACGT
>NZ_VPED01000187.1:0-1114 GCF_013417335.1 Acinetobacter sp. YH16031 | reverse complement strand
TGGTTAGACATACCAGTTAACTCCAAGCCAAAATATATAAAGAATCACTCTTGACGCATCTCACCCCACTAATAAAGGCAAGTGTCAAGAGCAGTGAAATATCACTAAGGTCGTGATCGATGCCACGACTGTAACGATAGTTAACCACTTTCTTCGCGGTTAACGCCCTTAATATTAAAGGGTCGCCCATTATAACGATTGTTTAATGCATAAGCAAATCCTTTTGTGGCTTTTTACATCATTTTTCAAATATTTCGACAAATCAATTGTTTAATAATTATACAGCCCGCCGCTGCGCTGCAGTTTGCTGTAACACATAATCTATCGCCTGATTTAATATCTGATTTCCTTGAATAAATTTATTTTTATTAGCGCGCTGCAGCTGCTCTAGCGATTGCACATAAGGTCCCTGAAACAGGGCCAGCTCTTCTTCATCTTCCAGGAATAATTGCAGGCTTTCTGGCGTGGTTTCCGGGTGAAACTGAAAGCCCAGTACATTTTTGCCAATCTGATACATCTGATTGCGACAGGCATCATTTTCGGCCAGATGCACAGCCCCTTTGGGAATCTCGAAGCTTTCACTGTGCCACTGCATGACATTAAACTGCTCCGGCAACTGAAAATAGTCTGCTGGCACATGCCTGACCTTGCGCACCTCGTGCCAGCCCAGCTCCTGTACAGGATTGCGACTGACGGCCGCGCCCAGCGCATTGGCGATCAGTTGCCCACCCAGACACAGACCAATGGCCGGTTTTCCCATGGCCAAATAACGCCTGAGCCAGCGTTTTTCCATTTTTAACCAGGGGAAATTGGCTTCATCATTAACGCTCATGGTGCCGCCCATGACAATTAACAAATCGACCTCCTCGATCTGCGGCAGCGCTTCAATATCCAGCGCTGAATCAACCGGCAAGGCAAAAAATTCTGTGGCACTGATCTCTGCATTTAACCGTTTTAAATGCGTATAACAACTTCCAAATCCTTCACCAGCAATATGCTGAAAATAATGTACTTTTAAATGCGACGCCATGCGCTGAAACCTGTTGTTGTAGCTATGCTTTTAGGTTTTGCAAAAATGAAGCCAACTTTAGCGCTGAGTGCTCAAAGTCAAATA
>NZ_VPED01000186.1:0-1121 GCF_013417335.1 Acinetobacter sp. YH16031 | reverse complement strand
GCCATTCACGCCCCACACACGGAAAGCGGTAGCGATAAGCGCAACTATCACGCTCATATTTTGCTAACCACTCGCAGCATTGACGAACAGGGCAATTTAGGCAAAAAAACGAGAGAGTTTAACGATCACGGCAAACAACAGGTCGAACACTGGCGAGAAAGGTTTGCAGACCTAACAAACAGCCATTTAGCACGTGCAGGGCATGTTTTTGTTGAAGTCGATCACCGCAGCTACAAGGCGCAAGGCTTAGACCTTGAAGCAACTCAACACGAGGGCAGCAGCGTTACACGGTTACGCAGACAAGGCATAGACACAGAAATCACCCTAAAAAATGATGCGATCAAGGCAAGAAACGCTGAAAAATTAGTAAATGAGCAGTTGATCAAAAACCTAGATCAAGAGATTGTCTTTAACTATGAAACCCTTGCAAGACTTGAGATAGAGCGAAAAGAAGCTAAAGCCAAGCCTATTGAACCCCAACAGCCGAAAGTCAAACAAGGCACTACAACAGACGCAAGAAACGCCATAGCCAGCTACAGAACAGCGATTGAAGAAACAGCTCACAAAGTATTTAAAGAGCTACAGGACAAGCAGATAAACGACGCTAAGGCATGGTTAGCCAAAATTGATGAAATGCGGGCTAATACGCCTATGTTTTTTGGGAAAAAAGACCACTTGGCGAAGATTGAACAGGAAGTCGCTCAATATGAAAAAATGCGCTCAAACTTTGCAAAATTCAAAGAGTTAGGCGTAACAGATGAGCATCGAGCAACAGCTATAGCGATTATTGAGCGCAACAAGCCAAATATGGCGTTAAATGCCCGAAACGCTGAAAAATACCTACAAGAAAGACAGCTAGAACAAGCAAAAGAGCAACTCAACCCTAATATTTCAATTTTGGCTAAAACCAATAATTCTTATTATGGAAAAGTCCTACAGTCAGGTACTCAAGGCACAGTTCAAAGCACAAAAGATGGGCTTGTTTATCATCCTCAAATAAAAGACCTGAAAACAGGGAAAGAGTACACGCTCACATACACTGAAAATCAGGTAAAAATCCTTGAAAATATCGAAATTAATCGAAAAACAGGGAAATCACAGGACAATGAGATTAAAAGATA
>NZ_VPED01000185.1:0-1136 GCF_013417335.1 Acinetobacter sp. YH16031 | reverse complement strand
GAAGTGATGAACGTAACTATCATGCACATATCATGTTTACAGGTCGTCAGATCGACCTTGAAACTGGCGACTTTGCCAAAAAGAGAAACCGAGATTTTAACAAAGAAAATTCTAGTCAGACTGTAAGCCACTGGAGAGAAGCATTTGCCGACCTAACTAACAAGCATCTAGCTAGAGCAGGCTACTTATCCGAAGTAGACCACCGCAGTTATGCAGATCAAAATAACGGGTTACAAGCAACAGTCCATGAAGGCAGTGCGGTCACACAGCTACGCAGACAGGGCATTGACACTGAAATCAGCCTGAAAAACGATTTAATCAAACAGCAAAATATTGAAAATCAGCATTTGCCTGAACTTCTGAAAAACTTAGAACAAGAAATCATTGTGACCGAGCGGCTTGTAGAAAACTTACAACACGAGAGCGTTAAGCAAAGCCCACAACACAGTATTTTTGACAGCATCAAACAGAATTTAGATGCAGCGGATGAACACCTAAAACAAATCCCACAGATTAACCCTGACAAGGTGAGATCCACTCTAGACCATGTAAGACTGACACGAACTCAAAAAGCGAAAGAGCTTAAACAGCCCGAAAAGCATAGAGCCGTTGTCAATCTTGAAAAAGAGCTTGCGAATGCTACCAGTGACATATTCCGAGTCGTTGCACAAGCCAAGCTTGATTACGTCAACAGCATGATCGAGAAAGGTGAAAATCCTGCACATCACTTCCCAGCTATCGAAAAAGAAGGCAATCAAGCACTTCAAAAGTGGCGAGAAAAAGAACTTCAAAGGCAAGCAGCTGATCAGCCACAACAACCTAAAACAACAGCATTTGAACCACGAAGCCCTAAAAAAGAATCCGCGCCAAGTGATGAACAGCGAAAATACCTCACTGCAATAAACGCTATTAACGCATATGATCGCGCTGTAGGCGACTTAGCCAAAAATATGAGGGATACCACATACCATAAAGAAAAAAGCGCATACAGCGCAAAACGTGGCGAAATAACGCATAACTTAGATGCAATTAATCAAGAAATCCAAGCATTGGGTAAAAAACCAATGTTTTTCCCTAAAAAATGGGTGTCAGCTCATACCGAACTGTCAGCAAAACGAGACCGTTTAGAACGTGAA
>NZ_VPED01000184.1:0-1141 GCF_013417335.1 Acinetobacter sp. YH16031 | reverse complement strand
CGGATGACTCTCCGATCTCTGCATATTCGCTACCAACTTCGGGCAGTTCAGATAATTTGTGTGCAAACAAATGCCGTTGTGCATCGGTCATTTCGACAAAGAAATCAGGTGTGTTTGGATCTCGTTTTGGGTCGGTTCTTTGTTCTACTTTTGGTTGTGGTTTTTGTTTAAATCGGAATGAAAAACCAGTAACTGAACGCCCTGTTTTATGCTGTGCAACAGATACAATAATATCCGTATGTTCATTGATTTGCTTAATTGATGGCTCTAGTACACGGGATTTAAGTACATCAATTCGCTTGTAATCTCCCTCATTAATTCCTATCTGTTTTTTAAAGTCATCCAACCCAATTACGGGTGTTTTTCCTGTGCTACGCCAAGCAATTAAAATTTCGTATAAGCGAACAGCATAGGCACTTTTTAATTGACTAACTTGTTCTAATTCATAGCTTGTGAAGTGTTTTTCTAGTCGAGTAATTAGCGGGATAATAGCGGGAGCAAAAATTAACTTAACAACTGCTTCTTGTTCAACGTAAATAACTTCGCTTACCCAGCGTGATTTATGATGCTGGATATTCCCCTTTTCGCTAAGGCTTTGATAGCTGAATTGTCTTGCAAAAAGATCATCACAAGCATCTTTCAAGGCTTGATATGCGGTATTTCGATGCACTCCAAATTGATTTATATAGCTTTCTGCATGAATGTTTAAAGGGTCATTCGCATTAATTCCTTTGCCTGATTCCCTTGCTTCCACAATTGCTAGCAGAATTAACCGTTGTTCTGTTAGGTCAAGGTTGTAACTAGCATTGATTAGAGCATTGTCTTTGACTACTAATTCCGACATCTCCCACCTATAATTTTTATGATGTAAATCCACCATAATATTTTATGATGGATTATGCAAGGTAAATGGTGGAGTATTGAGAAATTCTTGCAAGGTAAATGGTGGAGTATTGCAAGGTAAATGGTGGAGAATGATCGCTGAAACGCACGTATACCAATGATTTCAGCCCTCCTAAAAGCATTTAAAAGCTTTTTATATTATTAAAAGCCCAAAAAAATTAAAAACGGCATTTAAAACTGCCCTATGTTTTCGCTTCGCTCAAACTCTATTGAATCTCGCTGCGCTCGATTCCCGGGG
>NZ_VPED01000183.1:0-1156 GCF_013417335.1 Acinetobacter sp. YH16031 | reverse complement strand
ATTGAAGTGGTTAAACGCTATCAAAAAACAGATCCTGCTTTACTGCTTGAGCTATCCAAAATCGGGAACAACTTAAACCAAATTGCACGAGCATTGAACATCATCAAAAATGCTGATCCGCAAGAGCAACGCAAGTTAGATATTTTCAGCATTTTTTCAGTTTTAAAAGGCATTCAAACCGAGTTAGAACAAGTATTTCCTGCACTTCCGAAAATCAGCAGACAAAGCCCTGAAAGGCTTAAAAAGCAATTGTCTTCGATACAGCTTGCTGAGGAGGATGAAAGTGCATATTAAATTTTTAAATCACGGCAAAGGATCGGCCGCACACGCTTCAGCGTATGTTTTAGATAAGTTCGATCATCTTGGCAATGTTCGGGCAGGTGTTGATGTTTTGCGTGGTGATGCGACTACATTTAACGCCATCTGTGACTCAAGTCCACATTTGTGGAAGTACACCAGTGGCGTGATCGCATGGTCAAAAGAAGACAGTCCGACAGATGAACAAATAAAAGAAGTCTTAGACGAGTTTGAAAAGCATGCTTTTTCGGGACTAGATCCCTCACAGTACCACCTTTTTGCCGTGCTTCACACAGACGATGACGGCTCGAAGCATATCCACGTTCTAGCACCACGCCTAGATATTCAAAGCGGTAAATCACTCAATATTGCCCCACCCGGCCATGAAAAGCATTTTGATTCTTTACGTGATTACTTCAACACAAAGTACCAGTGGTCACGCCCCGATGATCTGCTTTTGATGAAAACGACACAAGAGCCAAACTATGTCGCAAAACTCAACGCTCAAGCTAAAAATATTTTTACAGGTCAAGATCTTGAGGCGCTTACAAAAAAGCAGTTTGGCAAGCTCGTTGATAACTACGTACAAACATTTTTAAGGACTCTGACAGTAAAAAACAGAGCAGATATTGTCCAGTGTATTGAGCAACTGGAAGGAATCGCATCGGTCAAACAAAGTAAAGAATACTTAACTGCCACTTTGAAAAGTGGCAAAAGACATCGACTTAGAGGCGACTTTTATCATGAACAATTCGAAATTAACGCTTATTCAGAGCATCTCAGAGCAGCAGCAGAAAGCCGACCAACTACAGCAGAGCTTGCAACAGCTCTCCGAAACGCTGAAAACGTTCGAGATGAC
>NZ_VPED01000182.1:0-1157 GCF_013417335.1 Acinetobacter sp. YH16031 | reverse complement strand
CCCGTGTTAAAGGCTGGTATTTCTACAATTTTACGACCTAAATTAGCAAGTAATAATTGTTGCCCATTATAATTTGGTGTCGGAACAATAATACTATCTCCCACCTTAGTTAAAAGTTGGATAACTATAGATATTGCGGGCATACAGCCATGAGTTATAAAAATCGAATCTTCTTGAATATAAATTCCATCTTCAGCCCAATGATTAGATAAAGCTTGACGTAGTTTAAGATGTCCTTGTTTATCACTATAAAGAAAATCTTCTGGAGCACTGTGCTTTAGGGCACGTTGTACAGACCTTCTTAATGTTTCTGTGGGGATCAGTTTAGGAGAGAGCTGTATAGCGCCCAAGTGTATTCTTGATTGATTAATAGAAGCTTCTTGTATTTCATTTTGTAGTTCTAAATTCGTGATGCTACGTGGGTGTGAACTAAATTCTGGGTAAGTTGGTAAATCTATAAGTTTGGGGAGATTTTTTACAAAGTATCCACTTTTGGGTTTAGAAAAAATAAAACCTCTTGATTCTAATAATTCATAGCAAGATTTGGCTGTTGTTATGCTGACGTTATGATGCTGTGCAAAAGATCGTAGAGAACTCAATTTATGATTAGGTTGTATTTCACCTGAAGTAATTTTTTCAGCAATTTGATTTGCTAAGTTCTGATAATAAAAAGTCAAATCTGTACTCTTTTTTAAAATAAAATTGTATCTGTATATCTTTATATCAAAAAATTAATATGCAGAAAATGTACTTAATTATCTTTACCCATTATGAATAAGTTTATCTACATCCTTTGTTTAGCCTCCTTATGTACAGCATGTATAACCCAAGAAGATCATGTTCAAACTAAAGAAATGAACTATGTCTGTTCATCACTAACAAAGAATTATTTAAGGATTAGCCAACTTGATGCTTATGAAGTGTGGAAGAAGGTACAAAGCACATCGGATAAAATTCAAATTTTATATGCTAAACATCAGGCTAATGGACAAATAACATTTAACCAAACTACCAAGTTATTTGAATGTAAAAGAGAAAAAAACAAATATATTCTAAGTGAAATTGACCAACACTCACTAAAGATAAGTCCACTTATAACATTAAGACTCTCTATTTAACATAATGGCAATTATACGAAATGCATTTTTAAATAATGT
>NZ_VPED01000181.1:0-1159 GCF_013417335.1 Acinetobacter sp. YH16031 | reverse complement strand
GCATGTGGATGGGATCGATCGGACAGCTGAGCAGTTTTTTAAGCGTTATAACCCAAAGGATCCACAGAAAGGTGGGGCGCAGAAGCTGACAGCTGATGTGTTAGGCATGGGAAAGGCGCAGTTACAGCTGTATCGGCAGAAAACTGAAGAGCTGATTAATGACAGTCTCATGCGTTATGCCCCGACCAAGATGGTGGAAATCAAGGGAATTCAGGTGGAAGTTCCTAGTTTGGTCAGCTGTTTATCCAACAAGGAATACAACAAGAAGCATGGCACACAGCTGAAGGATGTTCCTGTGATGAATAAGGCGGTCCGTTTTGCGCGTGAGAAAGAGCCGGAATTAATGGCCGAACGGGAAAAGATGACTGCTGAAATTAACCGGTTACGTGCTGAAAATCATTATGAGTTGTATCGTTCGTTTTATGAGGCTGAATTAAAAAATCGAAAAGAGATTGAAGAGTTGAGCACGCAAGCTGAAACACCACGGACACGGCAGCATTGGTATGCTCAAGAAAAATTATTGTTTTTACAACAGAAAATGCTGCAAGCCTTATTGCAAGATCGTCAAATGACTGAACCTTTTAGGGTGATTCAGCATGATTTACAGACTTATATCGATCTTTTGAATATCGAATCCTTCGACCGACTTGAAAAATTTGAATACTTAACTGATTTGGGCCAACAGTTAAAGAATTCAGTTATCCAGATAGCCTCTATTGAGGAAGAATTGGCATTCATGCAGCGGCAAGTCATCGAACGTGTGCCTTTGCAAATGAGAGAAAAGGCAGTAACCCCTGACAAGATAAGAAATCATGATCAGGATAATGATTTTAGTCCTGGCTTTTAAGCAGATTATTTAGGGCACGCCACTGCATGAGCAATACTGCTTCTTCATCTTTAATTGTGGTTTCTCCGGACTGAATCCGGTCAAAGCGTTCCCAGGATCTTTTTTCATGAGCCTTTTTTTCTTCAGGACTCATGCCGAAGGTCGTAATCGATTGAGCTGTTGCCCAATCCTTGCGATCCATTTTTTTGAGATGCTCACTTGTACTGAATTTTTTCATGGAAATACTTCTGAGAGGGACTTAACCGAATTATTTGATCTTTAATTCCTGAATGTGACAGAAGCTGATATTGCAACTGCCAAGCTGAATGCAGA
>NZ_VPED01000018.1:0-63156 GCF_013417335.1 Acinetobacter sp. YH16031 | reverse complement strand
AGTGAACCACCTGATCCCTTCCCGAACTCAGAAGTGAAACCTCTTAGCGCTGATGGTAGTGTGGGGTCTCCCATGTGAGAGTAAGTCATCGCCAGCTCATTATTCCAAAAGCCCTCTGCTCACGCAGGGGGCTTTTTTTATGCGTGGGGTTTCTAGAAAAAGAAGTAAATAACCTCCTAATTGCACCTAGATAATAAAAATATAAATAACGTGAAAAGTATAATTAATTAACTTCGCCTTATTTTCTTATTGATCTGTCTAAAAAATATTCGATCTACGACTTTAGCCTAAATTTTATTAAAAACATCTAACTTGGTAAGTTTTGCAGTAGACAAGATTTAAAGAATCATCCATTTTATATACAAAAGTGAATGAACGTTCATTTTTTCATAGAATAAAAAAGCTCACAATTGGAGGTGAGGAAAAATGACAGCAACAACAGTGAATGTGAATGCTGTAGTGGATGAAGCAAAGTTTAAACCTTTTCATTTAAAGATCGTACTTTGGTGCGTATTTGTCGTTATTTTTGACGGTTATGATCTGGCAATCAACGGTGTTGCTTTACCCCTACTGATGCAAGAATGGAATATGACGGCAGTTCAGGCCGGAATGCTTGCAAGTACCGCTCTGGCCGGCATGATGTTTGGTGCCATGCTCTTCGGTATGCTGGCAGATAAAATTGGACGAAAAAATGTCATCCTGATTTGTGTGACCTTATTCAGTGGATTTACGTTCTGGGGCGGTTTTGCCTCTGGTCCGACTGAATTTGGCATCCTGCGTTTTATTGCGGGCTTAGGTATTGGTGGTGTTTTACCGAATCTGGTCGCATTAACTTCTGAATATGCGCCACAAAAAATGCGTAGTACCTTAGTCACTACCATGTTTAGTGGTTATGCCGTTGGCGGGATTATGGCGGCGTTATTAGGTGCCTGGTTTACCCCAAGTTTTGGTTGGGAAATCATGTTCTATATCGCAGGTATTCCATTATTGGTGCTACCTATACTGTATTTGTATTTACCGGAATCTTTAACTTTCCTGGTAAAGAAACAGCAAAATGAAAAGGCCAGCAAAATTGTTCAACAGATCAGTCCTGAGCAAAATGTCACTGCAAGTACCCAGTTTGTACTGAATGAAGTGCATGCACCCGATGCTTCAATTGCTGCTTTATTTAAGCAGGGCCGTAGCATGAGTACCTTATTATTCTGGTGCTGCTTCTTTATGTGTCTGCTTATGGTCTACGCATTGGGTAGCTGGTTACCAAAACTGATGATGGCAGCGGGTTATTCTCTGGGTAACAGTTTGATGTTCCTGATGGCCATGAATATTGGTGCAGTGGTTGGAACCATTGGTGGTGGTATTCTGGCGGATCGTTTCCATCTGAAACCCGTCATTATTGGCATGTTCCTGTTGGGTGCAGTTTCATTAGTTGGATTAGGCTTTAACTCTCCACAAGCTGTGATCTATCTGTTAGTCGCTGCTGCAGGTGCTTCGGCAATTGGTAGTAGTATTCTGCTCTATAGTTTCGTGGCTCAGTACTATCCATTGGCAATCCGCTCTACCGGTATTGGTTGTGCGTCCGCAGTCGGTCGGGTAGGGGCAATCGTTGGTCCAATTATTATTGGATTCCTGTTGGGTATGGAGCTGCCACATAAAATGAATTTCTTGGCTGTTGCGATTCCAGCCATTATCGGCGCGATTTCAGTGGCTATGATTGTACGTAAAGATCTGAATGCAGAACGAAATGCTGAGACCTTACTGGCGAAACAGAAGCTGAATTCTATTAAAACCTAGTCACTTTTTGCCAATCCACTTACTATAAATCTTAATTGAGTCAAAAGATCCCTTTCATAAGAAAGGGATTTTTTGTTCAAAGTATAAAAATCATTCATAAAAAATCGAATAAATCAAAAAATCATTGGTCTATAGACTATTTATATAGGCATTTTAATGAGAATAATAAATGTCTAAATATTCAATTATTTAGCTTTATGAAAATGTGATAAATCACACAAATAGCCTCTATTTTATGGCTGAAATTGCTCCATCATTTGGTCTTATTGTGCGCTAAATCTCACTTGCGTATATTGCTAAAACTTGAATATTCCCCCGGATATTCAAAAGGATTTTATGGACAAGTACTCATGGGAGATGAGAACGATGACAACGGAAACAGTAGATATAAATTCTGTAGTCGATAATGCGAAATTTACGCCTTTTCACTTCAATGTAGTTGCTTGGTGTTTACTCATTATCTTGTTTGACGGCTACGATTTAGCAATCAATGGTGTTGTTTTACCTTTATTAATGCAGGACTGGGGCCTAAGTGCCGTTCAGGCGGGAATGCTTGCCAGTACTGCGCTTGCCGGCATGATGTTTGGCGCGATGATCTTTGGTTCTCTGGCAGATAAAATTGGCCGTAAAAAAGTCATCATGATCTGTATCGTATTATTCAGTGGCCTGACATTTGCTGGCGGTTTTGCTTCAAACCCGACTGAGTTTGGTATATTACGCTTCCTTGCTGGACTTGGCATTGGTGGTGTAATGCCAAACCTGGTGGCACTAACCTCTGAATATGCACCACAAAAAATGCGTAGTACCTTAGTAACCACTATGTTTAGTGGTTATGCGGTAGGTGGTGTGATGGCTGCCTTATTGGGTTCATGGTTTACCCCAAGTTTTGGTTGGCAAATCATGTTCTTTATCGCAGGTATTCCATTATTTTTATTGCCTGTGATCTGGAAATTCCTGCCGGAATCTTTAGCCTTTATTGTCAAAGACAACAAACAGGAAAAAGCACGTCAAATAGTACGTCGTTTGGCTCCAAATCTAAGTGTTACAGACAATACAACTTTTAAACTGCCACAGGAAAATGTACCTGAAGCAGCAAACGTGGTGAGCCTGTTCCGTCGTGGCCGTGCGGTAAATACCTTATTGTTCTGGGTTGCTTTCTTCACTTGCCTACTAACCATGTATGCGCTGAGCAGCTGGTTACCGAAGTTGATGATGGCAGCGGGTTACTCAATGGACAACAGCCTAATGTTTATGATGGCGATGAACGTAGGTGCAGTGGTTGGTATTGTGGGCGGTGGTATTTTGGCTGACCGTTTCCACCTGAAACCGGTATTGATGTTCCTCGGTATGATGGGGGCGATTGTGATGAGCTCAATGGGCTTTGCATCTAACCAGTTCCTGCTTTACATCCTGGTATTCCTGGCTGGTGCAGCATCAATCGGTTCGCAAATGTTGCTATACAGCTATGTTGCACAATTCTACCCGTTAGCAGTACGTTCAACAGGTATTGGCTGGTCATCTGCGATTGGTCGTATGGGCGCGATTGTTGGTCCGATCCTGATCGGTGGCTTACTGGGTATGAATCTGCCTGCACACTTTAACTTTATGGCAGTCGGTTTACCGGTACTGATTACAGCGATTGCAGTTGCTTTAATCATGCATGATGATGAATCTGAAAAGATTAGTTCAGCAGATACCGTTGCAGCAAAGGCTTAAAACTTGGTTTGAAATAAGAAGCCTCCGAAAGGGGGCTTTTTTAATATAAAAGTATTTTAATTTAATAATTTATTTCATAGTATGGTTAATAATTAAACTATTTGATTATTATCACAATGATTTGGCATTCAGATAAAAAATTTGAAGAAAGTATTTTAAGTATTAAATTCAGTGGGGAAGGTCTAGATCAACATGGTGTTAGTATTTATGACTTGTCTGAATGTCTTTTAAGTATCCAGCGAATTATTCATAAAGCTTATCTAGCTAAAGAAGATAAACTTTATAAGGGAGCTTATCCTAAAAAAGAAATTAGGGAAAAACTAGCTCTTCAATTAGGAGAGCGTAGAAAAGGTTCTGATCTTTTTGGTTTAGTTCCTTTATTAGATCCTGAAAGTGTTAATAACATTTTAAGACAATGTATTGATTATACTATTTCAGGAGTAATTGGTTATTATGTTGGGGATTTATTAAAAAGAATACATGATGAAAAGAATGATAATAGAAAAATTTTTATGGGTTCGATTTATCCAGAAATTAGTAATATCGTAAACAGGGTAGATACCATTAGTGGGATAGAAGCTATTTCTATTGGTTCACCATTGTTAGGTAGAGAAACTGTAGCAGCATTTGATTCCACTACCAAAGATTATCTAAATTCAATTAAAGATGAATATTGGTTGGGTAAATATCAAGAGATACAAGGTAGTGTTTATAAACTATATCCAAACAGTAATATGGTTGGTATCCGTAGAGCTGGTGGAAGTACAGTTACAATTTGGTTGAGACCTGAAGATTTTGCAAAAATTAGATACCTAAAAGCATCAGATCCATTTTTTATTTTTAAAGGTCGTCCTAAATATAAATTAGGTATAGAAACTAAGAAAATTACTGAGTTTGAAGCAGATGAAATCGAGTATATTGGTAATGAGCTAATAGAAAAGATTTAACTGGTATAAGGAAGGAATTATGAAACTCGACTCATTCTCCCCAATCCCTGAAGATGATGAAGAGCTTCATCTTCCTGAACTGGTGTACTGGGCCTCAATCGGTGATGTTGAACAGGTCGAGCAGGGCTTACAAGAAGGTCTGGACGTCAACTCTGCTGATGAAGAAGGCTATAGCGCTTTACAGGCGGCTGCTGAAAATGATCATCTGGAAGTAGTCAAACTCTTGGTGAGCAAAGGTGCAGATGTCGATCATCGCAGTACCTATACCGCTTTAGAACTGGCAGAAATGGCCGGTAATAAAGATGTAGTGGCTTATCTAAAAAGCCTGAAAGGCGGCATTTAAATAAAATAAGATCAAGAAAATAAAAAAGCCTCCAGATGGAGGCTTTTTATAGTTTGAACTTAGGCAGCATCGCCTTCCAGTTCTTTTAAGATGGCATCATTGAAAGCAGGAATGTCATCCGGATTACGTGAAGTAATCAGAACCCAGCCACCGGTATTGCAACGATGAACCTGTTCATCGACCCATTTACCACCGGCATTTTCCAGATCCAGTTTGATGCTCTTATACGAGGTCAGGTTTTTATCCTTAATTCGCTGTGCATCAATCAGAACCCATGGCCCATGACAGATTGCGGCAATTGGTTTTTGCTGATCAGCAAAATGCTGCACGATTTTCTGGGCAGATTCATTGATTCTTAGCGTATCTGCATTCACAGTGCCACCAGGAACAACCAAGAGATCATAATCATCCAGTGTGACATGATCAAAACTGGTATCAGGCGTATATGAGGTAGCAGCTTTAGTATCGCCTTTTACTGTTGCCACCTCTTCATTTTTTTCTGCCGCATGAATCACTTCAAATCCTTTGGATTTTAGAAAATTTAAAGGCTCGACCAGTTCATCATGTTCAACGCCTTGGTTTGAAGTAATAAAGAGGACCTTTTTTACCATGATTGCTGTTCCCAAAAAATGTGAGGATTTTCAGATTAACAACAAGGCTATTCTTACAATGTTGGATTTTTAGCTCGGAACTGTTAAACAATGCTAAGAATTTATAGATAAAAAAAGCCCCAACATCCTGTTGGGGCTTTTTTCGTATCTCGTGTTTAGGTATAACTCCTGTCGTACCTCACGTCCTGGTGCACTGCTTTATTCTTCTTGTTTTTAGGTATTTGAGCTTCCTGCTCTGTATGTTTGTAGAATAGTCTGAACCTGAAAGCTGGCATAGACGTCGATGACATCTATCATTGTACGTCTGGGCTTACAGGGTAAGGACCGATTTCCATAACTCATTATATTACTTAAAAGTGTATATCTAAGCCGACATAAGGACCTTTAAATTCCAGTTCCAAGTCTGGCGCATTATTTTGTTCGGCATCGATATTCATGATGCGATAGCCGACTTTAGCCCCTACATCAACCAGCAGGTTATCAATAAAGTCATATTGCAGTTCAGCCTGAACATCAGTCTTTTTGATATCGCTACCGTGACTGTAAACCGCTTCAGCTTTAGCACTCATGCCAGTTAATGGCAGTTTTACCCCAGCTGTAGCGTAGAGTAATGGACTATATTCATCTAGATCGTACTGAGTCAGGACACCTGCATTCAGATTTCTGACTGTACCATCCAGATTAGTCAGACCCGCACCGATATCAGCATGCACAATGGTATCCAGCAGCTCATAATACAGAATATAGTCGATATTATTGAGTTCGATATCAGCAACATTCAGCGGGGTAATTTGTTCGCTATTGCTGTCCAGATTCACATATTTGATTTTGGCATTTGGCAGTAGTGGTACTGGATGTTCAAATGCAACCGACAGTTGTGCCGTGCCTTGGCGATCCAGGTCCTGTTTGCCGGCATTGGCAGACTGGCTATAACCGTCAAAATTCCAGTAGCTGGCATCTGCTTTAAGACCAATCACATCGGCATGGCCTATGCTGCTCAGTCCTAATCCTAGTAATAATGCAGTGAATAATTGTGTACGCATTTCTAATTTTCCTTACGCTTTCTTTAAATTGAGCGATTTTGTTACCTAAATACATCTTCTTAAACGTAATCAGTAAGTGCATGATATAGGTAATTTCTAAAATGTATATGCTAATGTGAAGGGCAGAATAATGGGATCGACAGCAGCACAACATCATCAAGACTATCCATTATATGTGGCAGGACAGCCGGTACAAACGGGTGAATGGCTGGAGGTCAAACATAAATATAGTCAGGAGCTTTATGCTCGTGTCGCGCTGGCTGATGCTGAAACTTTAGAAAAGGCAATTCAGTCTGCGACTCAGGCAGAAGCAGAAATGGCAGCATTGGAACCTTTCCAGAAACAGAAAATTTTGCTACATTGTGTGAAGCGGTTTAATGAAATCCGTGAAGAACTGACTGAAATCCTGATTGCCGAAGGTGGCAAGCCACGTAAAGCAGCTGGCGCAGAAGTAGAACGTCTGATCAATACTTTCCAGATTGCGGCAGATGCGGTCACCCAGATGGATCAGGGCCGTATTTTGCCTCTGGCAGTCACCGCCGCAGCTACCGGTTATCAGGGCATGGTTAAGCAAGTACCGATTGGCGCTGTATCCCTGATTAGTCCATTTAACTTTCCATTAAATCTGACCGCACACAAAATTGCGCCAGCAATTGCTGCGGGTTGTCCATTCGTGTTGAAACCGGCAAGTCTGACTCCAGTTTCAGCCTTAAAGATTGCCGAGATTCTGGCAGAAACTGATTTACCGAAGAATGCCTTCTCAGTTCTACCGTGTCCACGTGATCTGGCGGATGTACTGGTTACAGATGACCGTTTTAAATTGCTAAGCTTTACCGGTTCCGATGTCGTGGGCTGGGATATGAAAGCCCGTGCCGGCCGCAAAAAAGTTACTCTGGAACTCGGTGGCAATGCCGCAGTGATGATTGAGCCAGATACTGAACTCAGTGAACAGCTGATTGACCGTCTGATTGGTGGCGCTTATGGTCATGCAGGGCAGGTGTGTATCAGTGTGCAACGTATTCTGGTGCATCAGGATATTTTTGAAGAACTAAAAGACAAGCTGGTTCAGAAACTGCAACATCTGAAAGCCGGTGATCCGGATCTGGAAACGACTTTGCTGGGGCCAATGATCAAGGAAGCTGAAGCTAAACGTTTGCATCGCTGGATGGAAGATGCCGTAGCGCAAGGTGCCCATGTACTGACTGGTGGTGAAGTGAAAGGGGCGATGTTTGAACCGATTCTTTTGGAAAAGGTAGATCATCAACTGGAAATTTACCGTAATGAAGTATTTGGTCCAGTCGCCATTATTGAAGCTTATAGCGATTTTGAATCAGGAATTGCCTGTATTAATAGTAGTCGTTTTGGTCTGCAAGCCGGTATCTATACCCAGAATCTGCAGAAGATGATGTATGCCTGGGATCATCTGCATGTCGGCGGCGTGATTATCAATGATATTCCGTCATTCCGTGTTGATAATATGCCTTATGGTGGTGTCAAAGATTCCGGTCTGGGTCGTGAAGGCATTCAGTCTGCAATTCGTGACATGCAGGAAGAACGTATGCTTGTCATCAAATGTTAAGCTGACCGAATCAATTAGTACTATTCCACAATCGGGATAATTAAGGCCGGTTGTGGAATTTTACTTTTTATTGCTTAAAAAGGTAGCAGCGGAGGCAGAAAATATAGACTGAACAAATTAAGACACAGCTCTGTTTTTATTCAGAAGAAAATGAACAAAGAAGATTCAAAAACACTTTTTCAATTTCTATTTAACACTTGATGAATTAAGAGCGAAAAATTGCTTGAAAACTGTAGTAAAACTTAAAAACAATATATTCCAAAAAGTTTGTATATATATAAACAATAAAATCAAGAGCTCAGCGTAGAATTATTGAGCATTTGATAAGAATAGATTATAAAAAAAGAATGTTTTAAGCAGAAATTACAGAAAAAATTTGAAAAAGTCAGTATTGTTGAACCATCTACAAGGTCGGCTTTCTGCTCAGACTTTAAGCAAGCTGCCCGGCTAGCTGACCTGTTTGTATATTAGAATTCGATGCCCAAAAGGTATAACTCTAATTCAAACACCCGAAATAATTGAAATGCTTCTTCAGTGCTCGCGACATAACCATAACAAGCAGTATTGAATGAAGTTTAAAGTTTAGGTGTTCTATGACAGATACTCGAGAGAATTGGTCGGCACGATCAGGATTTATTATTGCAGCCATTGGCTCTGCCGTTGGTTTGGGGAATATTTGGCGCTTTCCATACGTTGCCTATGAAAACGGCGGCGGGGCATTCCTGATTCCTTATCTGATTGCGATTTTTGCAGCAGGTTTACCTCTATTATTTTTAGATTATGCAGTCGGACATAAGTTCCGCAAAGCACCGCCGATGGCCTATAAGAAACTCATGAATGCAGAATCTCTGGGTTGGTGGCAGGTCATGGTGACTCTGATCATCGGGATTTATTATGCCAGCGTCCTGTCTTGGGCCGGCAGCTATATGATTTATTCCTTTGGACAGCAATGGGGCACAGATACACAAGCCTTTTTCTTCAATAGCTACCTGCAAAATGGTGAGGGCCTGACCTTCGGTTTTGTACCGGTACTGTTCTTTGGTCTAGTGGTTGTTTGGGCAGCCGTGATGCTGATTCTTTACGGTGGGGTACGCCGTGGGGTGGAACTGGCGAATAAAATCTTCATGCCTTTGCTGGTAATTTTATTCACGATTCTGGTGATTCAGGCGGTACGTTTACCAGGTGCAGTGGATGGCTTAAATGCCTTCTTTACTCCAAACTGGGAAGCCATGACCAATTATAAAGTCTGGCTGGCTGCGTTCGGTCACATCTTCTTCTCACTCTCAGTGGGCTTCGGGATTATGTTGACTTATGCCTCTTACCTGAAACGTAAAACAAACCTGACCGGTTCAGGTGTCGTGGTGGCATTAGCTAACTCGTCTTTTGAAATTCTGGCAGGTATTGGGGTTTTTGCAGCGCTTGGTTTTATGGCGTTCAGTTCAGGTGCGAAAGTTGAAGATGTGGTCTCTGGTGGTATCGGTCTGGCCTTTATTGCCTTCCCGAAAATCATTTCCAGCTTAGGTGCAGGCGGTGACCTGTTTGGCTTCCTGTTCTTTGGTTCATTGACGGTGGCAGGTATTACCTCCATGGTGAGTATTCTGCAGGTGCCAATTGCGGCATTCCAGGACAAGCTGGGCTGGTCAAAGAACAAGTCAGTGACCATCATTGCGGGTGGTTCAGCAGTTGTATCCACCTTGATGTTCTCAACTCATAGTGCCATTACCTTTGTCGACATCATTGACTACTTCGCTAACAACATTGGTATTGTGGGTGGTGGTCTGTTCTCGATTATTTTACTGTCCTGGTTCCGTCGTCCATTGATGAAACAGCTGGAAACACATGTGAACGAGTTTGCCAGTCTGAAACTGGGTGGCAGCTGGAAGTTCATGCTGACTGTGATCACGCCCTTATCTTTATTATCGGCATTGGGCTTAACCCTGAAATCAATCATGGCAGAGGGTTATGGTGATTATCCTGCAAGTACGTTATGGATGATTGGTGGGGGTACGATTGCATTCTTTATTCTGGGTGCCATTCTGTTCAGTCTAGTGAAAGATCGTCATAGTTAGGAGAACGAATATGAATACATCTGCATTAATTATGATGATTTTCTCCATGGTTTTATTATGGGGTGGTCTGGCACTGGCTGTCATGCATCTGGCAAAAAATCCAGAAGAACCAGAAGACTAAAAATCTTCACATAAACACATTGTTGCTGTAAATGAAAGTCATTATCATCTTTGGTGATAATGACTTTTTTAATGGGCAGACTTATGGGAATTGCTCCCGTTACCGATGCACAAGTCTATACCGCTTTTGCAGTGACATTTTTGGCAGGTCTGGCTACCCTCGTGGGTGGGGGATTGGTGCTGTTCTTGAAAAAACCGAATTACCGGGTTTTAGCCTTCGGACTGGCCTTTGCTGCGGGAGCAATGATCTATGTCTCGCTCACAGAAATTTTAAATAAATCTATTAGTTCTTTTAGCCTGGCTTTTGATGAAAAATCCGGTTTTGCTTATGGTACTTTTGCCTTTTTATTGGGTGTGGTACTGGTCTTATTGCTGGATCGATTCGTTCCTAATCCGCATGAAACCATTGAGGCACAATCGAAACAGGATCTGAGTCAGCCGCAATTACTAAGAACAGGACTACTGACGTTATTTGCGATTAGTGCACATAACCTGCCAGAAGGATTGGCGACTTTTTTTGCGACGCTGGAAAGTCCTGCACTGGGTGCACCTCTAGCGGTCGCCATTGCGATTCATAATATCCCTGAAGGTGTTGCGATTGCATTACCGGTTTATGGTGCAACAGGCCGTAAAGATTATGCACTTGTGGCCAGTCTAGTTTCAGGCCTTGCTGAACCTCTGGGAGCAGCATTGGGCTATTTCATTCTGGCGCCGTATATGAGCCATACCATTTATGGCATGGTGTTTGGGATCATCGGTGGGGTGATGGTTTATCTGGCACTGGATGAACTCTTGCCGACTGCGAAACGTTTTTCCAAAGGTCATGAAACCGTGTATGGTCTAGTCAGCGGTATGGCTGCACTGGCGACCAGTCTAGTGATTTTTAAATTTGTACAATAGTAATCTCGAGTCAAAACAATAAAAAAGGCAGCCCAAGCTACCTTCTCTTTTAGCAATATCATTTAAGCAGTTTTTTCAATCCGGCAATAGAAGAAGCCATCGCCTTGACCGGTTTTAGGGAGTAGCTGACGACCATGGATCTGTTCAATTCCCCAATCGGCTTCAATTTTGATTTCCTTAGCATCTGCATGCTTGCTAAAGAATTCGACCATCTGCTGTTCATTTTCCGCTTTAAGAATTGAACAGGTGATATAGAGCAGGGTACCGCCGACTTTCAGTTGCTGCCACATATTTTCCAGAATCTGCTTTTGCAGCTCTACTGTCTGGGTAATATCAGTTGAATGACGTAACAGACGAATATCGGGATGGCGACGCATTACACCGATAGCTGAACATGGCGCATCCAGTACGATACAGTCCGGCTGTTCCGGTGCCTGCCAGGTGATGGCATTTGCGGCTTTAATTTCAACGTGTTCGCCTTCAAGTAACAGACGTTCAAGATTCTCAGTGACACGTGTTAAACGCTTGGCATCCTGATCAAGCGCAATTAGTTTACGCGGCTGATATTTTTCTAGGATATGCGCCGTTTTACCACCCGGTGCTGCACAGGCATCAATAACATACTTGTCATCCAGATTTGGCAACAAGGTAGCGCAGAGCTGGGCATGTTCATCCTGTACCGAAAAACCGCCGACATCAAAGCCGGGTAAATCAGGCACTTGCACATTGGCATCAAGAATAATCCCGACTTTGGAAACAGTACAGGCGTGAGCCGGAATTTCGTGCTCTTCCAGAATTTCCAGATAGTCCTCGCGGCTAACCTGACGTTCATTTACGCGCAAGGTCAGTGGAGCAATCTGCTTTAACTCATGACTCAGTTCAGTAAGCTGTTCTGGCCAGTCTTTTTTCAGGCGTTTAAAGAGCCAGCTTGGCAAACCATGAGCTTGATCCAATGCTGCTTGAAATTCCGATGTTTCACGTGAAACACGGCGCAGGATGGCATTGACTACACCACTTAAAGCCTGATAACCAAGTTGCTTTACTGCAGTCACGGTTTCAGAAATGGCAGCATGTGGTGCAATCCGGGTTTCCAGTAACTGGTATAAACCGACATAGAGACAAGTTTCGACCGTATCATTATTTAAAGGCTTCACCAGCAGAGGCAAGGTAATGCTTTTAAGCGCATACCATTGACGCAAAGTACCCAAAACCAGTTCATGGAACAGGGCACGGTCACGGTCTGCCACTTTCTTTAAATGCAGCGGCAAGATGCTAGCCAGAGATTGTCCTTGCTGTACAGCAAGTAAGGTACGAATCACTTGGGCACGCAAGTTAAGGTGAGATGTGCCTGATTCAGAATGACTCATGCCAATAATTGTCCTACATGTAATTTTTGGGTCTGGTTAATTTGTACCGGATTGAGCGGTTTGCCGCCCGGCCATTGCAGTGAAGTTAAACACACTGCTTTTTCATCACCACAGGCTACATGCACACCCTGTTTATCAATCGCCAGAATCGTGCCGGCTGCATGACAGTGTGCATTTTTTTCTGAGAGTACCGAACCCCAAACCCGCAGGTTGTTATTTTCATCCAGAGGGATAAAAGCCACCGGCCAAGGATTAAAGGCACGGATATTACGGTCAATATTAGAGGCAGTACAGCTCCAGTCAATTCGGGCTTCTGCTTTAGATAGCTTATGAGCATAGACGGTAAGTTCTTCGTCCTGCACTTCCCGGGCAGCCAAATACTGTTGTAATTTTTCTTCAGATTCCAGTACCGCTACAATCGCTTCTGCACCTTGGGCAGCCAGTTTATCGTGCAGGCTGGCTGAGGTATCTTCTGCAGTGATAGGACATAAGGTTTTATACATCATGTCACCGGTATCCAGCCCGGCAGCCATTTTCATAATGGTTACGCCAGTTTCGTGATCACCCGTCGCAATTGCACGTTGGATCGGCGCAGCACCGCGCCAGCGTGGCAGCAGTGAACCATGAATATTCAGGCAACCATATTTAGGCGTATCCAGAACCACTTGCGGCAAAATCAGACCATAGGCAGCTACAACCATCACATCAGCATCCAAGGCTTTTAACTCAGCCTGAGCTGCCAGACCTTCTTCTGTTGAAGACTTGAAATGAAGTGGCTGATATACCGGAATATCATGTTCAAGCGCCAGCTGTTTCACAGCAGAAGCGGTAAGTTTCTGACCACGGCCTGCTTTACGGTCCGGCTGGGTATAGACCGCCACAATTTCATGATCGGTTTTGAGAAGCGCAGCCAATGCAGTTGCTGCAAATTCTGGTGTGCCTGCAAATATGATTTTCACACATGAAATTCCAAATAAACTTGGCAGCTATTATAAGCTAAAAGCCAAATGGCCGCCTAATCTACAATGCACTTAACTGTTACAGCGATTATAGATTCCCACTTTTAATTAAATTTTATATAAAAAAAACTCATGCAAATTCTAAAAATTATTCATGAAAGTTTTGTATTGTCCGATCCATGATGGCGGTATAGTAGCTTTATTAAGAGATTTTTATTGTCAGCTCACCGAGACCTCTCTATAGACATTTTTGTCTGCATCTACAACGAATAGGTCATCTTGTAAAACAATGGCTTGTAGTATGATAGGTCTAACATTCGACTGATTTAAGCTCATTGTCAGTATGATCTAGCCAGAGTGAACCTTTTTCGGTTCATTCCAAGCTCAAACTTTGTTGGAAATATAAAATGCCTGACTATCGTTCAAAAACATCGACACACGGAAGAAACATGGCGGGTGCGCGTGGCTTATGGCGCGCAACTGGGATGAAGGATGAAGACTTCGGTAAACCGATTATTGCAGTGGTGAACTCATTCACCCAGTTTGTACCGGGTCATGTTCACCTTAAAGATTTAGGCCAGCTCGTGGCACGTCAGATTGAACAGGCAGGCGGTGTAGCAAAAGAATTCAATACCATTGCTGTCGATGATGGCATCGCGATGGGTCATGATGGTATGTTGTATTCACTGCCTTCACGTGACCTGATTGCTGACTCGGTAGAATATATGGTCAGCGCACACTGTGCCGATGCCATGGTGTGTATCTCGAACTGTGACAAGATCACTCCGGGGATGTTAATGGCAGCAATGCGTCTGAACATTCCAGTGGTCTTCGTGTCTGGCGGTCCAATGGAAGCGGGTAAAGTGAAAATCCGTGGTAATGACAAAGCCATCGACCTGATCGATGCGATGATCGTCGCTGCAGATGACAACTATACTGACGAAGAAGTTGCGGAATACGAACGTTCTGCATGCCCAACCTGTGGTTCATGTTCAGGTATGTTCACTGCGAACTCAATGAACTGTTTAACTGAAGCATTGGGTCTATCACTTCCAGGTAACGGTTCAACTTTGGCAACGCATGCGAACCGTAAAAAACTGTTCGAACGTGCAGGTTCTCTCATTGTTGAACTGGCAAAACGCCATTATGAACAGGACGATTACAGCGTATTACCACGTTCAATGGTGACCAAAGCATCGTATGAAAATGCCATGACTTTGGATATCGCAATGGGTGGTTCAACTAACACAGTACTTCACCTGTTAGCTGCTGCAAATGAAGCAGGTGTAGACTTTACGATGGATGATATCGACCGTCTGTCTCGTAAAGTACCCGTGCTTTGTAAGGTTGCTCCTGCGAAGAATGACGTGCATATGGAAGACGTACATCGTGCCGGCGGTATCATGTCGATCCTCGGTGAACTGGATCGTGCAGGCCTGTTAGATACCTCTGTAGGTACCGTTCACGAAGCAACACTCAAAGATGCTTTGGATAAATGGGACATCATCCGTACTGAAGATGAAGAAGTGTATAAATTCTTTAAATCAGCACCAGGTGGTGTACCGACTCAGACTGCATTCTCACAAGACCGTTACTACTCACGTCTAGACGGCGACCGTGAAAATGGTGTGATCCGTAATGCAGAACATGCTTTCTCTAAAGACGGTGGTCTGGCTGTACTTTATGGCAACATCGCACTTGATGGCTGTATCGTCAAAACTGCCGGTGTAGATGAATCGATCCTGAAATTTAACGGGACTGCACGTGTATTTGAAAGCCAGGATTCTGCGGTAGACGCGATTCTGGGTGGTAAAATCACAGCAGGTGATGTAGTTGTGATTCGTTACGAAGGTCCACGTGGTGGCCCTGGTATGCAGGAAATGCTGTACCCAACCAGCTACCTGAAATCTAAAGGTCTTGGTAAAGAGTGCGCACTTCTGACTGACGGCCGTTTCTCTGGTGGTTCTTCAGGTCTGTCGATTGGTCACGTTTCTCCGGAAGCGGCTGAAGGTGGTGCTATTGGTCTGGTTGAAGATGGCGACCGTATCGAAATCGATATTCCAAACCGTACCATTCACCTAGCTGTGGATGATGCGACTATGGCCGCTCGTCGTGCTGCTCAAGATGAAAAAGGCTGGCATCCAGTAGAAGACCGTCCACGTAAGATTTCTAAAGCTTTGAAAGCTTATGCCATGCATACCACAAGTGCTGCAAAAGGAGCGGTACGTGAAATCTAAGCTGTAAATTTTATAGCGCAAAAAAGCACTCCAGAAGGGGTGCTTTTTTATTTTTAATAATTGCACTGCCTCAAATAACCGAATCAGATACACAGAGTCTTACTTTTATCTAAAGATCGCTTTCTATACAATCGAATAAAACCTAGACAGCTTTTAAGCTTCACAAGAATTACATCCAGGACGATTAAAATGAGTAAAGACAATATCCGAGAACATTCTGCTCCCGTCTATGAAGGCATCGAAAATGCACCGGCCCGATCCATGATGCGTGCCACCGGTTTTCAGGATGAAGACTTTACTCGTCCGTTTATCGGGATCGCGTCGACCTGGGCCAATGTGACCCCTTGCAATATGCATATTGATGGCCTGGCACGTACAGTCGAGCAGGGCGTGAATGCTGCCGGTGGTAAGGGCATTATCTTCAATACCATCACTATTTCCGACGGGATCTCGAACGGGACTGAAGGGATGAAATACTCCTTGCTGTCGCGAGAGATTATTGCCGATTCGATTGAAGCAGTGGTCGGCTGTCAGGCCTATGATGGCGTGATTGCCATTGGGGGCTGTGACAAAAACATGCCGGGCTGCATCATGGGCTTGGCACGCTTAAACCGTCCGGGTCTGTTTATTTATGGCGGTACCATCAAGCCGGGTGAAGGCCATACTGACATGATTTCTGTATTTGAAGCGGTCGGTCAGCATGCCAAAGGCGAAATTAATGCGATTCAGGTGAAACATATCGAAGAAGTGTCTTTGCCGGGCCCAGGTTCTTGTGGCGGGATGTACACCGCCAACTCCATGGCCTCTGCGATTGAAGCTCTGGGAATGAGCCTGCCGGGTTCCTCTGCACAGGAAGCGGTGTCTGAAGACAAACAGATCGACTGCGCCCGTGCTGGTGAAGCAGTGATGAACCTACTGCGTCTGGATATCAAGCCACGTGACATCATGACCAAAGCGGCTTTTGAAAATTCAATTAAAGTATTGATTGCATTGGGTGGATCAACCAATGGAGTGCTGCATCTGTTAGCCATGGCGCATACAGCGGGTGTTGAGCTGAGCCTAGATGACTTTGTACGAATTGGTAAAGAAATTCCTGTAGTCGCCGATGTCCGTCCATCCGGTAAATATCTAATGTCGGAACTGATTGCCATTGGTGGGATCCAGCCATTGATGAAACGCATGCTGGATGCTGGCATGCTAGATGGTTCCTGCCTGACTGTGACCGGAAAAACACTGGCAGAAAACCTGGCGGATGTAGAAGATTATCCTGAAGGTCAGCAGATTATTTTGCCATTCGACCAACCGGTGAAAAAAGACTCGCATCTGATCATTATGAAAGGCAACCTGTCACCAAATGGCGCAGTCGCCAAAATTACCGGTAAGGAAGGTCTATATTTCAAAGGACCGGCCCGCGTGTTTGAAGGCGAACAGGGTGCGATGCGCGGGATTCTGGATGGCGAAGTTCAGCCAGGTGAGGTAGTCGTGATTCGCGGTGTAGGTCCTAAAGGTGGACCGGGCATGCCGGAAATGCTAAAACCGACTTCTGCTATTATTGGTAAAGGTCTGGGGGATTCAGTCGCACTGATTACTGATGGCCGTTTCTCAGGCGGAAGTCATGGTTTTGTGATTGGTCATGTCACACCGGAAGCCTATGAGGGTGGCCCGATTGGTCTGGTGCAAAATGGCGATGAAATTTCCATTAATGCAGAAACCCGTGAAATGACCTGGCATATTTCGGATGAAGAGCTTGCTGCACGTCAGGCCGCCTGGGTGAAACCAAAACCGAATTACACCCACGGAGCACTGGCAAAATTCGCCAAACTGACTTCTGGGGCAGAGACCGGGGCCGTGACTGACCTAAATCTTGAAATCTAAAGTCTTAGAAAACATTGAACATTTGTTGCTGACTTGATATAAGTTTTGCACAAGACTTATATCAGGTCATAAACATCCTCATAATAGGATGTTGAATAAAACGATCCTGCTGGCAAGGGCTGGCATGACAAAATCTTTTCGAGGCACCTCTCATGTCCCTGCTACGCCGTTGGTTTGATCCAATCCGATCGAGTTGGTTTTACCAGAAACCAGTTCGTCAAACGGTGTTATCTATTGAAGATGGCTTGAGCATCCATTTAAGACTGGATGATGTTTATAGTTATCTGGCGGTACAACAGTTACCGCAACTGGAAGAAATTCTCAGTCCGGAACTGAAGCCACTCAAAGTCATCATTTCAGATCAGCGGGCTGAGCCGCCTAATCAGATGTCTTTTGATGAATGGCAGCACTATTGCCTGAATGATGCCAAAATTTTATCTAAACAGCATCGTTTCAGTTTTCATGAGACTCCAGAATTACCGACAGCTGAAGCCTTAAAGCAGGCAGAAACCATCCTGAGAAATACACCATTACGCGGACAGGATTTTCTGTATTTGCTAGAAGATGTCTTTCATATGCTCTGGCAAAAACAGAACGGAAAATTACGCACTTTATATGCGATGGCCAGCCGTCATCATTCGCCGCAGAATTTTCCGGAACGAATTTTTGAGCATAGTCCGATTCTGGCCAGTTATTTCCAGTTTGGCGGACGCCAGTATCAGGCGGTAGATGATCTGTTACGTCTGACCCGTCGCCTGAAACAGCAGAGATTAGTGACCGGCAATCCGATTTTCCTGATCAATCATATTGAATGGCGTGAGCATCTGATCAGTGATGCCGAAGAGCTGAATGAAATCCAGTCCATGGATCCTGAATTGGATTTGTATATCGCTCTGGAAGATCCGATTTCCTGGTTGTTGCTGGCCTATATTAAGGAAGAGCTGGCTGATTTTTATAATATCCAGTTGAATGTCTATCCGCTGTCTTATCAGGGACGGGACTGGTTTGACTGGAGTCTGGCGACACGCTTATCCAAGCGGACTGAAGTTAAATTTACCCCATTCTGCCGGCCAACCGAGCAGGCCGTGATGCCGATGGCGCAATTGTTTTATAGCTGTCCGGAAGAGCAGCGGATTGAAGCCATGTACCAGATTCTGGAAGCGGTCTGGACTCGTGGTTATGATCTGTCTTATGCAGCGCATTTCAAGCGTATGCAGCAGGAACTGAATATTACTGAACTGACCCAGGAAGACGTTCTGGCCAAGTTGCAGGAAAATGACACCTTATGTGAAATGAAGTCCCAGCCGAATTTACCGGTGCTGGAACTGCGTATTGATGGGCAAAGTTATACATTTAATAGCTTATATCGTGTCTGGATGATTGAAAGTATTTTCAGTAATGTGTTAGAAGAAAAGTATAAGAGTGATAACTAAACTGAAAGTGACTGAATAAACATGGAAAAAATCAAAGCTGAATCATTACAACATGCACGTCAACAGATCGATGCCATTGATACAGCTTTAGTCGAGCTGATCGCTGCGCGTCAATTTTATGTTGATCAAACCACCCGTTTTAAAAAAACTGAAACTGATCTGCAATCACCGGAGCGTATGGAACAGATCGTGGAAAATGTCAAAGCCTTGGCACAACAGCAAGGTGTGGATCAGGCGTTTATTGAACATCTGTACCGGGAAATGTTCCAGTATTTCATTCAGCGTGAACTAAAAGAATTCCGTCCTTAAACAATTTTCATATCCGATTTTTGCTGATGAATCTGATGAGTTTCGGCACATCCATCTGAAGCCTCAACATTTGCTTGAGGCTTCCTTCTTAAAACCCTGATTTTACTCTATTCGTGATTTCTATAGCATGAGCTTAAATCAATTTAGGGTCATCAGATGACTGCTTTTATTATTGCTATTTTTGCTCTGGCTGGCCTGATTAAAGGCACCATTGGATTAGGTTTGCCTGCGGTGTCCATGGGTTTGCTGACCATATTTATGAGCCCATTCCAGGCAGCAACTTTACTGATTGTGCCTTCGATGCTGACCAATTTCTGGCAACTCTTTGCCGAAGGTCATGTGCTGAAACTGATTCGCCGTTTCTGGCTATTGCTGGCAGGTATTATCGTGGGTTCAGTCTGGAGTATTTTCCCGACCTTAGGCCATTCTGAATTTCATAGTGAAGCCTTACTGGGCGGGATGCTTGCCCTATATGGCTTATATGGTTTACTGGCGAAACGGATGCCAGATTTAAGCCAGCACGAAAAGTGGCTTTCTCCGATTATGGGATATCTCGGGGGGGCCTTGACCGTGGCAACTGGGGTAGTGGTAATTCCAGTCGTGCCTTATTTGCAAACCCTGCATTTAAAACGTGATGATCTGGTTCAGGCCTTAGGGTTGGTATTTACCACCTCAACGGTGTGTTTGGCAATTTTCCTGCACCAAAACCCGGTAGAAGATATGCCGATTGATTATGCCATGTCGGCGATTGCACTGATTCCAGCTTTGATCGGGATGTGGTTTGGCAAAAAAATCCGTTCCCGTATCCCTGAACAGAAATTCCGGACAGTATTTTTTATCGGCCTGATCACCTTAGGTAGCTATATGATGCTGCATCAATTCGGCTGGATTTAATTCAGGATTTTTTGTACATCCGCAGAAATGAGGAACTGGCTAAAGTGCTGATAGGCGGTGCTTAGTTCATCAAAGTTCTTTGCAGCTAACAATAACTTGCGGTTGGCCCAATCTCCCGTCAGTTGGATTTGATGAAATGCATAGAGCTTCGACAAACGTTGTGCAGCACGTTTTGGCATGATCGCGATACCTACACCATTGGCCACAACCTGGGCAATGGCGGCAAAATTTGGTAAGCGTAAACGGTATTGAATCTCACAGTTCAGCAAGCGAGCCTGGGTTTCAATCGACTGCTGCAAAGAGTGATATTGCATCAGACCAACAAAGGGATAATTCAGACAGTCTGCTAATGTTAATGCCTGATTCGTTGCCAGATCATGTTGTTCAGGGCAGATCAGCACCAAAGGATCATCTGAAAATTCCAAAGTCTGTAATTGAGGGGCAGAAAAAAAACTGGAAATAAGTCCTAGCTTGGCAGTACCACTCACTAAAGCCGCAATGATGTCCTTGCTCTCTGCTTCTTTGAGGTCGATCTGGATATTTGGGTTATTCACCAGATACTGGGGCAATAATAGGGGAAGGTACTCACTTTGTGCTGAAGAGTTACACCATAAGCTGATATTGGAATGGAGTCCTTCACTAAAACCGGCCATGGCTTGAGACAACTGTTGTCCCTGTTGCAACAGGGCTTGGGCATGCTCAGCAAAGACCTGACCTGCAAAAGTCATTTTCACCCCGCCAGAATGGCGGCTGAACAGACTGACCTGATATTGCTGTTCCAGCTTTTTAATCCGCTCACTGGCTGCCTGTAAGGAAATGGCAGAGCGTTCAGCACCTTTGGTCAGACTACCTGTGTCAACTATGTTGAGAAAAAGACGTAAATCAAAAAAATCCAGACGCATCGGCAGGATGCTCATATAAAAGATCAGGCCTATTTAAACAATTCTTACGATATAAAAAAAGCAGCCTGGAGGCTGCTTGAAAATTTAAGTCTTCGAATTATTTTTTATCGACCAGGCTAAAGAACCAGTTCAGGAATAACGCAGCAAAGGTCGCTGTACCAATTCCACCTAGGTTAAAGTTACCGAAGGTCAGGGCAAAGTCACCCGTACCCAGAATAATCGTTACTGCTGCCACCATCAGGTTTTTGTTCTGTGAAAAATCGACTTTATTTTCGATCCAGATTTTCGCACCGGCAATAGTAATCAGACCAAAGACCACAATTGAGGCGCCGGTTAAAATCGCTGTTGGAATGGTATGAATAATCGCACCAAATTTCGGCGATAAACCTAGGAATACCGCAAATACACCGGCAACAGCAAAGATAATCGTCGAGTAAACCCGGGTAACGGCCATCACACCAATATTTTCACCATAGGTAGTCATACCCGGTGCGCCCACACCACCTGCCAAGGTAGTTGCAATACCGTCCGCTACAAAGGCTTTACCGATATGCGGATCCAGATTTTCACCGGTCATGGCACTTACGGCTTTAATATGTCCCAAGTTTTCTGCAATCAGAATCAGGGCAATAGGCGCAATGATCAGCATGGCATTGGTATCAAATACTGGCGCATGGAAGCTCGGAACACCAAACCAGCCAGCTTGCTGAATGGGCGCAAAATCAATTGCAGTCCCATAGCCCATTATATTACTTAAAATATAGTAAATGAAGTAAGCCAGCAATAAACCGATCAAGAGCAATAAACGCTGTACCAGACCTTTGGTAAACACCGCAATGGAACCCATACACAGGACGGTCACCAGTGACATCCACATATTAAAGGTATTGCCCATGACGTTTTTCACAGTCACAGGGGCCAGGTTCAGACCAATAATCATCACCACCGCACCGGTCACTACAGGCGGCATCAATTTTTCAATCCAGCGGGTTCCTGTTGCCATGACCAGAACACCCATCAAGGCATAAAGCACACCACAGGCAATAATCCCGCCAGCGGCGACACCAATATTTGGATTTAGTCCGCCAGCACCTGCATAACCGGTTGCCGCAATCACTACCCCAATGAACGCAAAGCTTGAACCCAGATAACTTGGTACACGACCACCCGTGATCAGGAAGAACAGGATGGTACAGATCCCCGACATTAAAATGGCCAGATTGGGATCAAAACCCATTAGAAATGGCGCCAGTACCGTCGCACCGAACATGGCAAAGGCATGTTGTACCCCCAAGATCAGGGTCTGGGCAGGCGGTAAATACTCTGCGGTACCTACTGGTCGTGCATCGATACTACCCTCATAAGGGCGCCACTTGGGAAACCAATTGGACATAAAATGAGCACTCAAAAGATAAATTGTGCACATCATACTCTTGTTTTTTAGAAGATTTAATCACTGAAACAAAATTTTTGTTCAAATTAATTCTATGACTTTATTTGAGATTTTACCGTGCGGTAAAAGTTTTTTAAATCAAAACTAAAGTTAAATCAGTGGATTAATTCCCGGACAATTCACATTCAACTTCTATAAGTAATTTTAATTTGATATATAAATAAAGCTTTTTTTGGCTATTGACTGATCAATAAAAAAGCACATCGTGTAGATGTGCTTTAAATGGAAGGGAAAAATCAACCGGTATTTCGTAAACCGGCGGCAATACCGGCAATACTGACCATTAATGCATGATCGACCGGAGTATGTTCAGCCTGCTGCTGTTCCAGATATAATCGACGACGTTTCATCAGTTCGGCTTGTAGTAAATGGAGCGGCAACAGATAAGGTTTACGCACGGTCATGGACTGGTCCAAGACCCCATTACTGCTGAGCAGTTTTGATTCACCTTTTAAAGTGAGTAGGGTCTGGATGGCATCCTGCAAGCGTTGACGCAGTTCCGTGCCAAGCTCTTTCAGGTCTTCATCCTGAGTCAGATGCGATTCATAATAGAGCGCGACATTGCTGTCTGCTTTGGAGAGTACCATTTCTAGCATATCAATCAGCGTCTGGAAATAAGGCCATTCAGTCAGCATTTCATCCAGAATTGTACGTTGTCCCTGATCCAATACTTCATTTAATGCAGCCCCGGTACCCAGCCAAGCCGGTAACATCAGACGGATCTGGGTCCAGGCAAAGACCCAGGGAATGGCACGCAAGGATTCAATCCCGCCGCTGACCTTACGTTTGGCAGGACGTGAACCAAGCGGCAACATTTGCAGTTCCAGTTCTGGGGTCACGGTACGCAGGTATTTCACAAAATGCGGATTTTCACGCACCGTCTGACGATAGACCTGTACCGACAGATCGGTCATTTTATGCATCAGATCACGCCATTCCGGTTTCGGTTCGGGTGGTGGTAATAAAGTCGCTTCCAATGTCGCCGCAGTGTAAATCTCCAGATTTTGTAGTGCGATTTCTTCCAGACCAAATTTAAAGCGAATCATCTCGCCCTGTTCAGTCACCCGGATGGCCCCTGAAATCGAACCCGGCGGTTGCGAGAACAAGGCTTGTTGGGTGGGTGCACCGCCGCGGCTGATCGAGCCGCCACGACCATGGAACAGGGTCAGTTGTATACCATGCTGTTTAGCAACTGCGGTCAATTCTTCCTGCGCACGGTACTGTGCCCAGTTGGCTGACATAAAGCCGGCATCTTTGGCTGAATCCGAATAACCAATCATGACCTCATGCTTACCCTGAATATGCTGCTTGTACCAATGCATATTAAAGAGTGTCGACATGGTGTCAGCAGCGCCGTCGAGATCTTTTAAGGTTTCAAATAAAGGTACTACCCGTAAAGGCTTTTTAATCCCGGCTTCTTTTTGCAGCAGCAAGACAGCCAACACATCACTTGGATATTCGGCCATGGAAATAATATAGGCGCCCAGAGACTCACTTGGCTGTTCGGCCAATGTGCGCATGGTGGTAAACACTTCCTGTACATCCGGATGTTCAATCAGGCTACCCGCTGGTTCATTCAGGTGTTTAGGTAGTAGAGGCCGTTTACTTTGCAGTTCCTGCAACAGGAAGTTTTGACGGGCCTGTTCAGTCCAGGTTTCGAAATTACCCAGACCCAGATATTCAGTAATGGCTGAAATGGCCTGACGATGACGACCAGATTCCTGGCGAATATCCAGTTTGAGGAGTTCAATTCCGAAACAGTTCACCCGGTAAATCAGGTCCAGCAGACTGCTATTGGCAAGTTCTGCCAGATTGCACGCCATCAATGAGCGATAGCAGGTCAGTAAAGGTTTTAATAACTCATCTTTACTTTTAATCACCCGGCTATTATCCGCATCTTTGCCATGCAGTTTTTCAGCCAGCCAGGCACGGGTGATTTTTAGACGTTCACGGATATCGCGTAAATATTCACGGTAGGGTTCAGGATGTTGGTGGCCTAACGCCTGTGTAATTTCATCACTGCATTGCTGAATAGAAAGTTCCCAGCGCAGGTTTTCAATATCACGCAGATACAGGTCAGCTGCTTTCCAGCGCGACAACCACAAT
Organism: Acinetobacter sp. YH16031; assembly: GCF_013417335.1. Taxonomy (NCBI): domain Bacteria; kingdom Pseudomonadati; phylum Pseudomonadota; class Gammaproteobacteria; order Moraxellales; family Moraxellaceae; genus Acinetobacter; species Acinetobacter sp. YH16031. Next base: position 38,502 of record NZ_VPED01000018.1, on the reverse strand, counting down.
ACTTCCTGAGTCACATTATGCGTCACATTCGGGTTGCCATCCCGGTCGCCACCCATCCAGGAAGCGAAACGTACTGGAGCAACATCTAGTGGCAAAGTCTGGCCGCATTGTTCCTCAACCATGCCGTTCAGTTCACGAATGAATTTAGGAACCGCATTCCAGAGGGTCTGTTCAATTGTGGTAAAGCCCCATTTGGCTTCATCCACCGGGGTTGGGCGATGTTGACGGATTTCATCAGTTTGCCAGGCAGAACTGATGAGCTGTTTTAAGTCAGCCAAAATTGCCTGATGTTCACGCGGGGTCAGTTTCTGCTGGTCAAATTTGGACAAAGCATTATTGATGCCATCATATTTTTGGATCAGGGTGCGTCGGCTGACTTCTGTTGGATGTGCGGTCAGCACCAGTTCAATCTTTAATTCACAGATTTGCTGATATAAGGTTTCTGCAGAAATTTCTTGCTGTTTGAATTTTTCAAATAAAGGAACCAGAGGATTTGGAGATTCTGTAGTTTCCTCAAATTCGCTTTGACGGCGACGACGTACCACATGGTACTGTTCGGCAATATTGGCAAAGTTTAAGAAATGGGTGAAGGCACGGGTCAATGGCAGGATTTCATGATCTTCTAAAGTCAGGAATAATTGTTCCAGCTGTTTTTCTGCTTCCACCTGTCCATCGCGAGCGCCTTTCGATAAGGCCCGAATTTGCTCGACCTGATTAAACAAATCTTGCCCCGCATGTAACTTCAGGGTTTCTCCCAGCAAATTACCCAGTAAACGTACGTCTTCGCGTAGAGGTGCATCAATCTGTTGAACCATTTTTTATATCCCTCCGATTCTTCCTTTGACTATACCCCGACTGCATGACAATCCAAGTCTTTTGCAGACAAAAGTTGAATATTATTTGTTGATAATTGAATGAATTTTAGTCCTTACGCTGTTGCAAGGATCAGGCCAGATAGAAGAAATTTAACGGGAAATAGCATATTTCAGCATAAAGAGCTCGATGGCCTGCTGAATGATCTGATGGCGTTGCTGCATGTCGGGTAGCGGACTTAAGCCCAGTAAGACTTTGTGATGTCGCATACCTAACAGTAAGGACACCATCAGTTCGGTCTGATGCTGCGGATCATCAGTCTGGATAAATTGATGTTGCTGCGCCTGCTCAAAGAAATCATGCCAGGCCTGATTCAGCTTGATATGTGAGGCTGTATAAAAACGCTCCGCCAACGGATTTTTTTCATAAGCCAGTTGCATGATGAGCAGATCCAGTTTGAGAGCTTCTGGCAGATTGGCAATATTGAATGAGCGCAGACAGATCTGATATAGCTCCTGCTGGAAATCGCTATCAGGTTGCAGAACTTTAGGAGATTCCTGCAGAATTGCCTCACAGGTTTCTTCAACCGCACAGCTAAACAGCGTGGCCTTATCCTGAAAATGATTATAGACAGTGAGTTTGGTCACACCGGCTTCCAGCGCAATCTGGTTCATGCTGGAACCATGATAACCATGCTGTAAAAACAGCTGTTTCGCTGCGTTCAGAATACGCTGGCGTTTCTCCAGATCCTTGGGCCGTCCAACCGGTATTTGCACAATTTCATCCAAAAAAAATCAATATGGTCATTGTTTTAGCTGCAGAATCCTAATTAGTGTACCGGGTGGTATATTAATTAAAAAATAAGCAATTTATATATCTACCTATTTTGCCCTAAAAATGATGATTAGATAAGAGCGAACAATAATGAGCACGATACAGAGCGCACTGGCTGGCATGATCGTCCTATGCAGTATGGCTTTCTCAGGATGTAGCAAGGACAGCGCTGCAGCAGAACAGGAAGTTCCATTTGTCATGGTGACCACACCGAAAACTTCACATCAGGAATTAAAAAGCTATGCCGGTGATGTCCAGGCACGTCAGCAAACGGCACTGGCATTCCGGGTAGGCGGGCAGGTCACCCAGCGCTTTGTCGATGTGGGCGATCAGGTAAAAGTGGGGCAGGTCTTGGCGACCCTAGATGTGAAAGATGCTCAACTTCAATTAAATGCCGCACGTGCCCAGCTGGAAAGTGCTCAATCGGCCAGTAAAATTGCTCAGGATGAATTACAGCGTTTCAAGCAGCTGTTACCCACCAATGCCGTGAGCCGTTCGCAATATGATGCGATTGAAAACCAATATAAGGCAGCCGCGTCAAATCTGAAACAAGCTCAGTCTAATTATGATACGGCCAAAAACCAGACCGCTTATAACCAGCTCATTGCCAATAAAAATGGGGTGATTACTGCACGCAATATCGAAATTGGTCAGGTCGTTGCAGCAGGGCAGGCCGCCTTTGAGCTGGCGATAGCCGGTGAGCGTGAAGTCGTGATTGGGGTTCCTGAACAGGCAATTTCTGAAATTAAAACTGGTCAGCCGGCCTGGGTCACTTTATGGTCTAAACCGAGTGAAAAATTCGCCGCCTTTGTTCGTGAGATTTCACCAGCAGCAGATCAATCGCGTACCTTCCGGGTTAAAGTGGCTTTACGCGAAGGTAATAGCCAGATTCAGCTTGGTCAGAGTGCCCGGGTGATCTTCCAGAACAGTCAGGACAATATCCTTAGCGTTCCTTTATCTAGTGTTTCAGCGACTGATCAGCAGGCCTATGTGATGGTAGTCAAGCCGGATCATACTATTCGCAAAGTGCCAGTGCAGCTGGGTGCTTATGGCCGTGATTCTGTGCCAATCCTCAGTGGTTTGAAAGCCAATGATTATGTGGTGATTGGTGGAGTGCATCTGCTGCGTGACCAACAAAAAATCAATCCGATTGACCGTGAAAACCGTAGTGTGAAAATTCAGGCAGGGAGTTAAATATGAACTTTAACCTGTCTGAATGGGCCTTAAAGAATAAAGGTCTGGTACTGTATTTCATGATCCTGCTCGGTTTGGTGGGCATCGTATCCTATTCCAAACTGTCACAAAGTGAGGATCCGCCGTTTACCTTTAAGGTGATGGTAATCCAGACCTACTGGCCGGGTGCCAGTGCTAAAGAAATGTCCTTACAGGTCACCGACCGGATTGAAAAAGAGTTGATGACTACCGGACAGTATGACCGGATCATGGCCTATTCCCGTCCGGGGGAATCCATGGTGACTTTTATTGCCAAGGATTCCTTGGCTTCCAAGGATGTCTCAGATGTCTGGTATAACGTCCGTAAGAAAATCAATGATATTCGGCATGAATTGCCGCAAGGCGTACAAGGTCCATTCTTCAATGATGAGTTTGGTGATACCTTTGGTAACATCTATGTCATCAAGGGTAATGACTTCGATTATGCCACGCTTAAAGAATATGCCGACCGTTTGCAGTTACAGTTGCAACGGGTCAAGGATGTTGCCAAAGTTGAACTGATTGGACTTCAAGACCAGAAAATCTGGATCGAAATCTCCAACACCAAAGCTACCCAGCTCGGTATTCCGGTGACTGCTATTCAGCAGGCACTGCAGCAGCAAAATGCCATGACTCAGGCGGGCTTTTTTGAAACCGGTTCTGACCGGATTCAGGTGCGGGTCAGTGGTGCGCTGAATAATGTCGAAGAACTGCAGCAGCTACCTTTACTGGTGAATGGCAAGACCATCCAGCTTGGCGATGTAGCGGAGGTTTATCGTGGCTTTACTGATCCAGCACAACCGCGTATGCGCTTTATGGGCGAAAATGGCATCGGTATTGCCGTATCGATGCGTAAAGGCGGCGACATCATTGCCTTGGGTAAAAATCTGGAACAGGAATTTGCTCGATTGCAGAAAACCTTGCCTTTAGGAATGGATCTGCAAAAAGTCTCCGATCAGCCGGTAGCAGTGAAACGCAGTATTAATGAATTTATGAAAGTTCTGGCCGAGGCAGTGATTATTGTTCTCTTGGTGAGTTTTTTCTCACTCGGTTTCCGTACCGGTCTGGTGGTGGCTTTCTCGATTCCGCTGGTACTGGCGATGACCTTTGCCGGGATGCAATTATTTGATGTCGGCCTGCATAAAATTTCTCTGGGTGCCCTGATTCTGGCACTTGGCCTTCTGGTGGATGACGCGATCACTGCCATTGAAATGATGGCAATCAAAATGGAGCAAGGCTTTAGCCGCTTACAGGCGGCCGGTCATGCTTGGCGCACCACAGCATTTCCAATGCTGACTGGAACCCTGATTACTGCTGCCGGTTTCCTGCCGATTGCGACAGCAGCGTCGAGTACCGGGGAATATACCCGCTCGATTTTCCAGGTGGTGACGCTGGCGTTATTAGTATCTTGGATTGCCGCAGTTCTGTTTGTGCCTTATCTGGGTGACAAACTCCTGCCAGATTTCAATAAAGATCTGGTGCAGAGAGCACCATGGTATCAACGTCTCTGGGCGCGTTTACGCAAACGCCCTGAACCGGAGCCGCTGGTACATCATGCGGGTGAACATCATGATCCTTATCAAACCAAGTTCTATCAGGGCTTTCGCCGTTGGGTGAATATCTGTGTTACCTACCGTAAAACGGTCATCGCGGCGACTGTCGGGATTTTTGTGCTATCCATTTTGATGTTTAATCTGGTGCCAAAACAATTCTTCCCGCCATCGAACCGTGCCGAAATTCTAGTAGATCTGAAATTAGAGGAGGGCGCTTCATTAAAAGCGACTGAAGCGGCAGTGAAAAAAGTTGAAAACTTCCTGTCCAAACAGGAGGGGATTGATAACTATGTAGTCTATGTTGGTACCGGTTCACCGCGTTTCTATTTACCTTTAGACCAGCAATTACCGCAAGCCAGTTTTGCCCAGTTTGTGGTATTGGCTTCATCCTTAGAAGACCGTAATGAAATCCGTAAATCTTTAAGTGACCAGATTCGGGTACTGTTACCAGAAGCCCGTACCCGGGTGTCTCTGCTGGAAAATGGCCCACCCGTCGGTTATCCATTACAGTTCCGTGTATCAGGTGAAGACTTGGGATTAGTCCGTCAATGGGCACAGAAAGTTGCAGCAACGGTTGGAGACAATCCGAATACCACCAATGTACATCTGGACTGGGGCGAGCCAAGTAAAGTCATCAAGCTGGATATCGATCAGGATCGTGCCCGTCAGCTGGGAGTAAGCAGTAGCGATTTGGCGAATTTCCTGAATAGCTCAATTTCTGGAACTGCGATTGATCAATATCGTGAAAAACGTGAACTGATTGAAATCCGTTTACGGGGTGATCAGGCTGAACGTGTCGATGTCGGTTCACTGAGTAGTCTGGCAGTACCGACCACGAATGGAAGTTCAGTCCCTTTGGCTCAGATTGCCAAGATCGAATACAGCTTTGAAGAAGGCCAGATCTGGCATCGAAACCGCTTGCCGACCATTACGGTACGGGCTGATATCCGGACGCAACTGCAACCGGCAACTGTGGTCAACGAGCTAAAAGATCAGTTGGCGCAGCTTAGATCAGAAATGCCAAGTGGCTATCTGATTGAAGTAGGCGGGACAGTCGAAGAATCTGCGCGAGGGCAGAATTCAGTGAATGCGGGTATGCCATTGTTCCTGGCAGTGGTGATGACTTTGCTGATGATTCAGCTCCGAAGTATCTCACGTGCCTTCATTGTCTTCCTGACAGCGCCATTGGGTATTATTGGCGTGGTCTTATTCCTGTTAATTTTCAATAAACCTTTTGGCTTTGTGGCCATGCTGGGCACGATTGCTTTGTCAGGCATGATCATGCGTAACTCGTTGATTCTCATTGACCAGATTGAACAGGATATTCAGGCAGGTGAATCGCAATGGAATGCCATTATCAATGCCACAGTGCGCCGTTGCCGACCGATTGTCCTGACTGCACTGGCTGCTGTTTTGGCCATGATTCCTTTATCCAGAAGCATTTTCTTCGGGCCAATGGCGGTTGCAATTATGGGCGGATTGATCGTTGCGACGCTATTAACGCTGTTTTTCCTGCCAGCCTTATATGCACAATGGTTTAAAGTGAAAAAAAGTTTAAATTCTGTTTAAATTTGTCATAATTTCAGGTGCGAAATATTGAAAATTTCAATATAGTAGTACCTGATTTTTTAATAATTCAAAAAAGACATACTGCTGCGGAACTCGCTTGTGCTGGGCCGCACACTAAGGTTGATTAAACATGACTCAAGACACACTCACCAAGATGCGACGTTCCGTGGCGATGGCTTATGTCTTCATGTTTTTTGCCTTATTTACAGTGGTGAGCGGCATATTCGCCTACTGGTATGCACGTAAAATTACCCAGATTGATTATGCTGAAGTGTGGCTGCAGGCGCAGGCACTCTGGATTATGCGCAATATTGTGATTTATTCAGTACTCGCAATTTTTGCAGCGCTCTGGTTCATTCCACTATTTTTCTTTGCTTGGGATAGCCAGCTTTGGGTAAAAGCCTGCACAGTCGCAGGTGTGGTATTCAGCTTTATTGCCATTATTTTCCTCATTAATGCCTGGTTCAAAGGCATCTTCAAATTTTCCCAAAACAAAGCCGTATTCTAAGCTTTCAATTTTTTTTCAGAATTCCCCTTGTAAAGCTGGGTTTAACCCCAATTTTAGACCACAGTCAATATTAAATAGAATTCCGTGAGGAGCATCGCCAGACATGGCTAAACGTGATTATTATGAGGTTTTGGGCGTCTCTAAAACCGCTAGTGATGATGAAATTAAAAAAGCCTACCGTAAGTTGGCGATGAAATATCATCCAGACCGTAACCCGGACAATCCTGAAGCTGAAGAGAAGTTTAAAGAAGCTTCAGAAGCGTATGAAGTTCTGTCAGACAGCGAAAAACGCAGCATGTACGACCGTATGGGCCATCAAGCCTTTGAAGGTGGTATGGGCGGTGGTGCTGGCGGCTTCGGTGGTTTCAGTGCGGAAGATATTTTCAGCCAGTTTGGGGATATTTTCGGTGGAGCCTTTGGTGGGGGGGGCCGTGGCCAGCAACGTCAACGCCGTGGTTCAGACTTACGCTATGTGATGGAATTGACGCTTGAAGAAGCAGTCAAAGGCGTTAAGAAAACCATTACTTTTACTGCACCAGCGCCATGTGACGCCTGTGATGGTAAAGGTTCTAAAAATCCGAACGATGTTGAAACCTGTCCAACCTGTCATGGTGCCGGCCAGGTACGTATGCAGCAAGGTTTCTTCTCGGTACAGCAAACCTGTAGTACCTGTCGTGGCCAGGGCAAGATCATCAAGAATCCATGTAATAAATGTCATGGTTCAGGTGTATCTGACCGTCAGCAAACTTTGGAAGTTACTATTCCAGCCGGTGTGGACAATGGCGACCGCGTACGTTTGACTGGTAAAGGTGAAGCGATTCGTGATGGCCAATCAGGTGATCTATACGTTGAAGTCGTGGTACGTGAACACGAAATCTTCCAGCGTGACGGTGCAGATCTGTATATGGATGTGCCAATTTCAATTGCGGATGCAGCTTTGGGTAAAGAAGTTCAGATTCCGACATTAGATGGTCGTGTCAGCCTGAAAATTCCTGAAGGTACGCAAACCGGTAAACTGTTCCGCCTACGTGGTAAGGGCGTGAAACCAGTACGTTCAACCATGCAAGGTGATCTGCTTTGCCGTGTTGTTGTAGAAACACCAGTGAACCTGACTGCACGTCAACGTGAACTGTTGAAAGAGTTGCAAGCGACCATGGAAGATGAGGGCAGTCAGTCTTCTCCAAAGAAAAAATCTTTCTTTGATCGGTTGTTTGACTGATCTGGATAGATAAAAAAGGACGCTCAGGCGTCCTTTTTTATAGCTTAAATTCGGAAAAGATGTATAAGTTAATTATTAGATAAAAATAATGAGAAAATTATTCTTTTAATGATATTGGCTTTTTAAGAAGGATTTATACCCTCACGCAGAGAAATATAAATCCTGTCATATTATTGAGCTTCAGTTGCTTGAGCTTCTGATGCTGGAGCTTCGCTTGCAGGTGCTTCAGCAGCTTGAACTTCAGACGCAGCTGTTTCAGTTGCAGCAGGAGCTGTTTGTGCTACTTCTTCAGCAGCAAAAGTTTGTGATGCAGCAATTAACGCTACCCCGGCAAAAGTTAATTGAACTAATTTCATATAAATTTCCTTGTATTAAAAATAGTGTACTACTCAGTACACTTGGCAAAAATGTTGACATGAAATGTAGATATTGATGTTTTTTTGTGTGTACTTATGTTTACTAATGTAATTTGATGTTGTTTAAATAATTGAAATATAAGATTAATCATTAATTTCATAAAATTTAGCAAGTGGCAAAATATATAAGAAAATGGATTTTTTAATGTGATGTATGTCACATATTTGCACCTCTAAAGAATGAAATTTAATTTAAATACTAAAAGAAAAACCCCAGCATCCTGCCGGGGTTTTTCGTATGGGTTCGCTCGGTATAACTCCTGTCGTACCTTACTGTCCTTGTGCTGATCTATTGTTATTCTTGTTTGGAACTTCCTGTTCCTGATGAATTCATCATAGGAAACTTCCAGTATTCTGGATAGCAGCAAAAGGCCGAGATTGATGTGAGCCAAAGCGTACAAAGAGTCTGGTTTTACCTTTGCCAGATAGAAAAAATACTTTGTCTTTTAAGACCTCATCATCAGGATATGAAAATCCTGAATTAATGATCTCTCTATTCATTTGACTAATAAAATATTATGAATAATCTGAAATATTAAAAGAATTGTTACAAAAACTGGTTCCTATTAAATTTTTAGCAAACATGAGATTATTAAGAAATTGATATATAAAATTAATTTTTAGGCCGACAATCTTGCTAAATAGGAATGATTTAGACGGTTATTTAATCTGTCAATTCCTCAAAACTTGCAGAACTTTTTCTAATTTGTAATCCTTGCGACCAAGGGTGTCTAGCTGAGCTAAGGCAGGTATTTGTTGTAGTCGGGCCGCTACAATTGATAACAGGTGCCTGTATGTTTAATTTAAAGATTTTTAATAAGATCTCTACCGAAGTTTTGACCTTAAAAAATGACCTGGAGCTGAATTCCGAGATTCAACTCATCACTAAATATAAAACATCTATTTGTGAAGATTATAAAAAAGCGATTATTTTGATCTTTAAAGAACGTGGATATACCAGCTTGGAAGTTGGTCAACTACTTGATGCTTGATCCTTAAACATTCCTAAATTTAAAAAAGTATGGATTTATACTTTCATTTACTCAAACAATCCATCGCGCTTCATCTAAAATAATGCCATGCGCTAAAGGCATATGCCTCAGTACGCGATAATGGGTATTTAACTCAATAATATCAGTAATACTTATATGGCTGAGGTGATCAAATTGGAGTTTCAATATATTTCCCTTAAATACAAATAATCTGAATATGAAAAATCAAGATCATACGTACCATGGAAAAATATTTTTTATCTTATTAAATTCAATTATTTAAAATTAAAATCTAATTCTTATTAACTAGAATTTTTCTTTAAATGAGTTTATCTCTGACTAACTATTTAATCATTATTCCTCTAATGGAATTATTTTTCTTTTTACTCGTCCATAAACTATTGTTGATATGGACTGCATATCAAAATCCCTCATGACCTTCTTTAATTCTTTTCATTGATTTTTATGCGATCAATCTTAGTGTTATGAGCGAGTTTTGCTATAGTAAGAGCAATTTCGAATCAACATCAGGACTATGTTATGTCAGCGACACCACGCATTGGGATTTTAGGTGCAGGCGGCCGTATGGGACGCATCCTTATTCAGGCGGTGAAAGAAGCCGGTTACCAATTGGCAGCAGCTGTTGAGCGCCCTGAAAGCTCACTCATTGGTGCAGATGCCGGTGAACTGGCTGGCGTAGGGAGCTTGGGTGTAAAGGTTGTCGGCCATCTTGAAGAAGTGGTCAAAGACTGTGACGTGGTGATCGACTTTACAGCACCTGCTGCGACGGTGAATCATCTTAAAATCTGCCGTGAAAATGGCGTTGCGATCGTGATTGGTACTACTGGTATGAATGACGAACAAAAGGCTTATCTGGATGAATCTGCAAAAGAAACACCAGTGGTCTATGCAGCGAACTATTCAGTTGGTGTGAACGTTTCGATCAAACTGTTAGAACTTGCCTCTAAAGTCTTTGGTGATACGGTCGATATTGAAGTGATCGAAGCGCATCACCGTCATAAGGTAGATGCGCCATCAGGTACAGCTCTTATGATGGGTGAGGCGATTGCCGGTGCTTTGGGCCGTGATCTGAAAAAAGATGCGGTGTATCATCGTGAAGGGCATACGGGTCCTCGTAAACGTCAAAGCATTGGTTTTCAGACCATTCGTGGCGGTGATATTGTCGGTGAACATACTGCAATGTTTATTGGCGAAGGCGAGCGTGTTGAAATTACGCATAAAGCAACCAACCGTATGAACTTTGCAGCGGGTGCCGTACGTGCCGCAGCTTGGGTCGTTGGTCGTGATGCACGTAAATATGACATGAAGGATGTACTTGGTTTTAACGATATTCAAGTATAAATTTTCGTCAAAATCCTATATAAAAATAACTTAAAACTAAAATAAGATGACAATGGAATGAAGAAATTAATATTAATGGCGTGTGCTGTAGCCTTTGCCGCTACAGCACAGTCGACCTCTGTGCAGAATGCCAAGCTCAGCATTAATAAAAATAATATTAAAGTCTGGACCTATCAGGATGAGCGTAATCCCGTTTTTCTCTATAAAGCCGAAACCACCTACAATGTCCCGATTGAGAATGCCGTTTCTCTGATTCTGGATGTTGATCATGCAGTGAAATGGGTGCCTTATATGGGCAGTATCAAGGTGCTATCCCGTGATGATAAAAAAGGCGATTTCACCTTGTATATGGTGCTGGATTTTCCATTTCCTTTAAAAGATCGTGATCTGATCGTACAAGGCAAAATGATCAAGGATGCCAATGGTCAGATCACCATCAAGAATAAAGCAATTCAGACCGGGTATGCCCTAAATCCGAATTATGTACGTTTGACTGATTATCAGGGAGACTGGACCTTCCAGAAACTGGCCAATAACAAGGTCAAGGTATCGACTTATGGTTATGCCAATCCTGAAGGTTCAATTCCTTTGACCTTTGTGAATATGTTTGTGCAGCAGCAGCCTTATCAGATGCTGCAAAAGATGAAAACCGAACTGGCTAAACCTGTGGCAACGCCTGTGTTACCTGAAGCTTTACGCTAAATAGCCAATAAAAAAGTCCGCATCAGGCGGACTTTTTTGTGAAGGAAATTTTAAGAGCATTGCTGCGTAGTCATATCTTGCTGTGGAGCCAGTTTCATTTGAATCACGACCAGAAGCAAAGCAACAGCACTGAGCCCAGCACCGGCAAATGAAACCGCACTATAGCTAAGTCCCAGATTTAGCACACTGGCACCCGCAATCGCACCCAAAGCATTCCCGAGGTTAAAGGCACCAATATTTACCGAAGAAGCCAGTCCAGGCGCATCATAAGCCACGGACATGACTCGCATCTGTAAAGGTGGAACTACGGCAAAGGCAGCAGCACCCCAGATGATTAATGCCAGACCTGCGCCAAGAGCTGTGCTTGCCAGAATCGGGAAGAGCAGCATCATCAGCATAAGCAAGATTAAAAAGCCAATCAGGGTTTTATCTAAGGATAGATCTGCAAACTTGCCACCCAGATGATTACCAATCGAGAAACCTACCCCGATCAACACCAGCATCAAAGTAATCAATGCAGGGGAAGCCTGAGTAAAACTTTGCAGACTCGGGGCAATATAAGTGTATAGGGCAAACATGGCCCCCGCACTCATCACGGTAGTTAATAAAGCTAACACCACTGGTAAACGGGTCAGGACTTGCAGCTCCTGCCTTACATCCGGTTTCTGACTGCTTTGGCCTTCTGGTAAGGCTTTCCATAGGGAGAACATGGTCAGCACACCAAGCAGGGAAATACCCAGAAAAGCCATACGCCAGCCGATATGTTGTCCTATCCAGGTTGCCAGTGGCACCCCGCCAATATTGGCAATGGTCAGGCCCATAAACATCATGGCTACAGCGCTGGCCTGTTTATCTTTCGGAACGACACTGGCCGCGACAACCGAACCAATCCCGAAGAAAGCACCATGGTTCAGGCTGGTAATGATGCGTGCCCCCATCAGCCCCAGATAATTAGGCGCTAATGTCGCCAGAATATTACCAATCGTAAAAATCGCCATCAGTAAAATGAGAGACTTACGTTTGGAATAACGGCTTAACCAGAGGGTCATTAGTGGTGCACCCAACATCACCCCTAAGGCATAGGCACTGATCAGCATCCCGGCACGAGGAATCGAAATCTCCAGATCACGGGCGATTTCTGGCAGAAAACCCATTGGAGAAAATTCAGTGGTACCAATTGCAAAGGCACCAACCGCCAGTGCAAGCAAAGAAAAATTAACTTTCATAGTTTCTGTTTAATCCCAGATAGGCGCAAGCTGGTCCGGATCAACCTCGCGGCCATTGCGCTCCAAGGTGCTGATCAAAGCCATTTCTTCCTGGGTCAGCTGTATCTCCTGCGCTGCCAGATTGGCAAGCAGATGTTCACGTTTGGTTGAAGAAGGAATCACAGCAAAACCTTTTTGCAAGGCCCAAGCCAATGCAATTTGTGCTGTCGAAGCCTGATGCTGGGCAGCAATTCCTTGCAGGATGGGATCATTCAGCACTTTGCCATAAGCTAGTGTCATATAAGAGGTGACATCAATCTTCTGAGATTGTAGGAAACTGACCAGACGCTGATTTTGCAGATAAGGACTGAGTTCAATCTGGTTGGTTACGATATGCTCTAGACCAATCGTATCAATGGCTTGTTGGGTCAGCTCAATATTGAAATTGGACACACCGATATGCTCAGTCAGACCTTGCTGTTTGGCTTCTAATAAAGTCTGCATCAGCTCAGGAATTTGAACGCCTAAACGAGGTGCAGGCCAGTGAATGAGCGTTAGATTGACTGCATCGGTACGTAGTTTATGCAGGCTTTCTTTGAGGCTTGGAATTAATTTGTCTGGCGCGTAATGATCTGTCCAGATTTTGGTGGTAATGAACAGCTCGTTACGATTAACTTGGCTTTCTGCAATAGCCTGACCCACTTCCGCTTCATTGGCATAAATCTGTGCCGTATCTACAGCGCGATAACCGACTTCCAATGCTGTTTTGACTGAATCAATGACGGTCTGTCCAGACAGGCGAAAGGTACCGACACCAAATTGAGGAACAATATTCATAGCTTTAATCTTTAAGTATTTTCGATGTTGAGTATTTTGTGCTTTTTATTGTTGCGAAAAAATAGCTGAATTTGCAAAATATTATTGACCGAAAATCAATAAAAGAGTGACAAATGAAATCGACGATTGAAGAATTACAGGCTTTTGTCACTATTGTGGATAGTGGTTCTATCGTCATGGCGGCAGAACGTTTGGGGCAAACCACTTCGGGTGTCAGTCGGGCGCTGCAACGTCTGGAAAATAAATTAAATGTCACTCTTTTAGAAAGAACCACACGTAAACTCAAACTGACTCAAGAAGGCCAGCTATTTCTAGAAAAGGCACGCAAAATTCTCAATGATTTGGCAGAAGCTGAAGATGCTTTGCTGAAATCAGATAGTGATACGTCAGGATTGATTCGGGTGGATTCAGCGACGCCTTTTGTGCTGCATGTAATCGTACCGCTAATTCAGGAATTTATGCAGCGCTATCCCCAGATTGAAATTGAACTGAATAATCATGATCAGGTGATTGATCTGCTGGAACATAAAACCGATGTCGCGATCCGTTTTGGAGAACTGCATGATTCCAGCCTGCATGCCAGATTATTATGCCGCAGCCGTTTGTATATTGTGGCCAGCCCTGAATATTTACAGCAAAAGGGCAGACCGCAATCAGTGGCAGATTTATCGGAGCATACTTTACTGGGATTTAGTCAGCCTACGCATTTGAACACCTGGCCGGTACGGCTAAATGGCGAACCTATCACTGTAAAGCCAAAGATTAGAGCACCCAATGGGGAAACGGTTTGTCAATTGGCTTTATATGGGGTGGGTATTAGTTGTCTGTCACGCTTTCTGGTCGAGGACGACTTACAGGCGGGTCGTTTAGAGGCGCTATTTGAAGATCAGATTGAGCTGCATTATCAAAAAATTCATGCGGTCTATTACCGTCAGGAGCATCTGCCTAAACGGGTATATCTATTTATTGAATTTCTGGCTCAGAAGCTGGCTAAATATTTATAAACCAATTATTTACAAATATAGTCATAAAAAAATCTGCCCTAACATGAGGCTAGGGCAGATCTAGATTTACTAATGATTAGGACAAATTAGAAATCGGCTTTCAGTACGATCCGGTAACGGGCTTTGCCTGAGTGCAGACGTTCAATCGCAGTATTAATTTCCGACATTGGGAATAACTCAATTTGTGGCGCAATATTTTTACGTGCTGCAAATTTCAATAACTGACGTAAAGCTGCTGGTGAACCTGTCGGCGAGCCAGTCACTGATTTAGCACCGCCAATCAGTGAACCTGCAGAAATTTGCATGGGTTCCAGTGGTAAGCCCAGCATATGTACAGTGCCATTTGGCGCTAAAGTTGATAAATAAGCCTGCCAGTCTAGTGTGACATTCACAGTACTCATTAATAGATCAAATTTACCACGGAGCGGTTTAAGCGCTGCTGGGTCGCGACTATTCACTACATGGTCTGCACCCATAGCTTTCAGCTCATCGGTTTTATCCAGATTTGAAGTAAAGGCGGTAATTTCACAACCCCATGCTTTCAGCAGCTTGATCGCCATATGTCCCAAACCGCCAATACCAATGACACCGACGTGGTGAATAGCCTGAATCTGATGTTTCAGAATCGGATCAAATACAGTAATCCCGCCACAGAGCAGGGGACCTGCACTTTCTGGGTCCAGATCTTCGGGTAAGGGAATTGCCCATTGCCAGCCAGCACGGACTTTATCCGCAAAACCACCTGCATGACCGACGATGGTTGCAACCTGACCACCGGTACACAATACTTGCTGGCCTGAAATACAAGGATCGCAATGTTGGCAGCTTTCCGCAGTCCAGCCAATACCGACACGTTGACCTACTTTTAGGCCTTTGGCTTCAGAACCCAGTTGCGTAATGGTGCCAATGACTTCATGTCCGGCCACCACAGGATAGACCGAAGATCCCCAGTCATTATTGAGTACTGAAATATCAGAATGGCATAGGCCGCAGTATTCAACTTTCACTTCGACCTGATACGGCTGAAGTTCACCTGCATCAAATTGATAAGGTTCCAGGGCGGCACCCGCAGACATTGCGGCATAGGCTTGAATAGTATTAGTGGACATAGATTCAGCTCTTATTTGAATGGGAGGATATTGTTTTAAAGTGACAGTGATTTTCATGGTCATCGACCATGCCAACTGCCTGCATAAAGGCATAACAGATCGTAGGACCGACAAACTTAAAGCCTGCTTTTTTTAAGGCTTTGGACATGTTCTGGCTTTCAATGGTTTGTGCCGGAGCCTGACGATAATCTGCAACATCATTATTTAACCGGGGCTGATGGGCAAAGGACCACAACCATGTGACCACATCAATTTCTTGAGATTTAAGCTGTTGCCAGGTCCGGGCATTATCACGAATCGCAGTTAGTTTACCGATATGCCGAATTAGACTAGCATCTTGCAGTTTTGCGGTGAGTTGCTCATCTGTAAAAGAAGCAATCGTTTCAATCGAATATTGAAAGAAATGTTTGCGATAAGATTCACGTTTTCTGAGTACGGTAATCCAGGCTAAACCGGCCTGTTGGCCTTCCAGACACAGCATTTCAAATAGGCGTTTTTCATCATGCAGCGCCTGTCCCCATTCCTGATCATGGTAGGCAGTATAGAGGGGATCATCAGAGCACCAGCCACAGCGTTGGATCGTCAAGGGATGCTCCTTTTTCCTATCTTATAATTTAAATGTCGTCCACTGATCTTGCTGATTATCCCAGTAGGAGAGTTCTGCCTGCTGCAGATCACTGAACTGGATCCATATATCCTTACCACTTTTATCGGCATAACCGGTACTGATCAGAAGCGCCTCTTCGGTAATTTCCATGATCCAGCCCTGATAGGTCTGGCCATTGAGCACGATTTTCTGTTGATTGCCTGATTCAGCAAATTCGACCAGACGGTTGATCAACGCTTCTGACATGTAAACTTCCTAAAATTAACGTAAATATGGATAGGGGTTAACAACACCACGACCCTTACCACTTAAATAGAGACCATAATGCAGATGTGGCGCGGTATGGCGGGCATTGCCAGTATTACCGACATAACCAATGACATCACCCTTTTTGACATAGTCACCGACTTTCAAGCCACGCTTATGACCATCCAGATGTGCATAATAATGCCAGGCACCGCCTGGACCCAGAATCCAGACTACTTTACCACCCAAATTGTTATTCCGTAAATCCGCGATCAGACCAGGCGTCGCACTGCGAACCTTGGTTCCACGTGGAGCCAGAATATCAATGCCCTCATGCAAACGGCCGCTACTACGCGAAGCTCCCCAGGTATTTTTCAATTCACGGGCCTGGACCCGATCTACCGGAATCGGCAGAGAAGAGGGCATACGCATATGATTCAGTTTTTTGACCAATGCCGGATTAAGCTGAACCGCAGAAGGATGTTTCGGTGCGCTACTACACGCCACCAGAAATAACATCACCAAAGAAAGCCCGACAAACGCAAGAGAATGGCGCAAAATATTTATCCTTAAATGAGGCCAGTATGATTCTTCTTGTTCCAGACTATGTCATAAATTTACGGTAGAAATCAATTTTTTCATGGCGGTTGGAATACCTGCATTGACCGCAGTTTTCGGGTTCATCCAGAAGCCTTGTAACTCAATCGCCAGATGTTCCTGCTGATCTGCATCGACTGCAAAAAACATGGCTTCAAGCTGCCAGGTAAAATGGGTGAAACTGTGGCTGATCTGGACCTTTTGTACGAGATTTTTCAGACCCAGTTGCTGGCACAGTTGTTCAAATGCATGAGTGTCTTCAATAATTGGCAGAGACCAGAGCCCGCCCCAAAGACCACTATTAGGACGCTGTTGCCATAGCCATTCATCACCTGACTGGATCAACAGCACTTGAGCTGCTTTGACCGGTACCGGCTTTTTGGCTTTTTTAAAGGGCAATTCATTTTCCAGACCCTGTTGATGTGCCTTGCAATGTTGCTGCATTGGACAATACAGGCATAAAGGCTTTTTCGGAGTACAGACGGTTGCACCTAGATCCATAATCGCCTGGGTATAATCATGATTCCGCTCAACCGGGCAAAGCTGTTCAGCAAGCTCCCACAAGGCACGTTCATGTACTGGTTTAGACAGATCATCTTCGATCGCAAAAAACCGAGCCAGCACGCGTTTGACATTGCCATCCATGATCACGCCGTACTGACGTAAACCCAAAGACATTAAAGCCCCCGCGGTTGAGCGGCCAATGCCGGGCAGGGCAATCCATTCTTCCAAGCTATTCGGGAAATGCCCCTGCCTTGCTACAATACCGGCTGCCTTATGCAAATTTCGGGCACGAGCATAATAGCCCAGCCCCGCCCAATAGGGTGCGACTTCATCCCAAGAAGCTGTACCTAAGTCCTGTACCGTCGGAAAACGCTGAATAAACCGCTCAAAATATTGCAGCACGGTTTTGACCTGAGTCTGCTGTAGCATGATTTCAGAGACCCAGACCTTATAGGGATCATCAGCCACTTGCCACGGCAAATCATGGCGGCCATGCACATCAAACCATTCTAAAAGGGCATCTGAAAATACAAACATGAAGATAGAACAAACTGGAAAACGAGGTCTAGTATAACTGAAGAGACCCAGCGAAAAGATGAAAAGTCTGCTAAAACAGTGAGACTAAAAAAGAGTAAAAATGAATAAATGGAAGGAACAAGTGAACACTTCGAAAAGCATTCACTCGGCAAAAAATTAAATTCTTATTCTTCAATGCCCCAGCGTGCATCCAGCTTTAATACCTTGCCTTCATAACGCGGGATTATATGAATGTGTAAATGTTCTGATTTTTCCTGAAATACTTCGCCATCATTAAACCCCACATGAAAACCGGAAGGCTGATAGCGTAATTGCAGTTCATTACGAGCCTGTTCAAGTAAGGACATCATACTTTTACGTTCTTTATCTGTGATTTCAAAAAATGACGCCACATGACGTAATGGAGTAACTACATAATGTCCTTTGGACAGCGAGTTGGGTTCAGGTAACACGACAGCAAAATCATTTTTAGCCAGAATATCGTATTCGTCAAAATTACAGTACGGGCAGTTATTTTCAGTCATGATATTGGCTCCTTTCATTGAATTTATTTTTTTCATGTATGACCCAGCTCGATCATGAGCCGGATCAATTTATCTGTTATTAGGCGAGTTGTCGTGCCAGTAATTCATACATGGCAGCCAAACTTTGTTTCTCTGCTTCAGCATTGTAGCCCAGATCGACACCATTGGCCTTGGCGCGCTCATCCGCAAGCGGGTTACTGAATCCATGCTTGGCATTTTCAAATACAATCACATTATGCTCGACCTTAGCCGCCTGCATTTCTTCTTTAAAGCTGGCGACATCATCCAGGCTCACCATACTGTCCTTTTCGCCATGTAGGACCAGAATTTCTGCCTGTACCTGGCCTTCCTGTGCAGGTGCTTTAGGAGACAGGTTGGCATGGAAAGTAGCCACAGCTTTTAACGGTGCATTTGAGCGAGCCAGATCCAGAGCCACTTTACCACCGTAGCAGAAACCAATCGCAGCCAGTTTTTCCGGATTGACTTCATCTTGTGCAGCCAGTGTATCCAGTGCTGCTTTTGCACGGTTCACAATAGTGTCTGGATCTTCAAAAGTCTGCATCATCCATTGATAGGCCTGATCAGAGCTGGTGGTCACTTTCTTGTCACCATACATATCAATTGCCAGCGCGGCATACCCATGTTCCGCCAGTTCACGGGCACGCTGTTCAGTATAGTCATTGCGGCCCCACCATTCGGGTGCCACGATAACACCTGCTACAGGTGCATCAGTTTCTGGTGCGGCAAAATAACCAATCAAAGTGCTGCCATCCTGCGCAGTATATTGAATTTCGCGGGTCTTGATTGCTGCCATGCTGAAGTCCTCTATTGTTGTTGAATATTTTGATTAAACTATAAAATAGCAAAACTGCTATGAATATACATGAAAAGCTCCAACTAATTCGTTTCTCATCAGTACAAAAAAAGAGAGGTAAATAATTTGCCTCTCTTTTTAGTTTTTACAATTAAAGGAATTTTTATTTAATAATTTCCAGTAATTCGATATCAAAAATCAGGGTACTATTTGGTTCAATTATATCTCCCGAACCAATCTGTCCATAGGCCAGATCAGCAGGGATAAAGAAGCGGTACTTGGCACCGACTTTCATGAGCTGTAAGCCTTCTGTCCAGCCAGTAATCACTTGGGTGGTACGGAAATCGACTGGCTGCTGGCGGGCAATCGAACTGTCAAAAACGGTACCATCAATCAGGCGACCTTCATAATGGACACGGACATTACTGTTAGCGCTTGGTGATTTCCCTTTACCTTCTTTCAGCACCAGGTATTGCAGACCAGATTTGGTGGTTTTAATGCCGGGCTTTTTGGCATTTTCCTGCAAGAATGCTTTACCAGCTTTGGCATTTTCTTCAGCTTTGTGTTTCAGTACAATCAGTTCTTTGGCATCACTTTGACGTTTATACTGAGTCAGCACTTGGGTCATTTCTTCATCGCTTAAACTGGATTGTTGTCCAGCAGCGGCTGTCTTTAAGCCCTGGCTAAATGCATCTAAATCAAGATCCTTTAAAGTGTCAGCATTACTACGACCCATCAGATAACCAAAGCTGTAGCCAATCTTCTCAGCTTCACTACTTATATTATTGATCTCTTTAGCAAAAAGGCTGCCTGAACTGAGCAGCAAAACCATTAAACTGATTTGTATTTTCATTATCAATTCTCAAAAATAAAGGAGAGCTGATCGCTCTCCCTATTTGTATTATTTTACTTCGATTAATTCCACATCAAAAATCAAAGTGCTATGCGGAGGAATCGTACCAGGGACACCCTGTTCACCATAACCCAGATTTGACGGAATATATAGAGTTGCCTTACCGCCTTCTTTCATCAGCTGCAGACCTTCAGTCCAGCCTGGAATGACTTGATTTAATGGAAACTCGATCGGTTCACCGCGTTCTACTGAACTGTCAAATACAGTGCCATCTACCAGTTTACCAGTGTAATGTACTTTCACAATTGAAGAAGCTTTTGGCTGTTTACCTGTACCTTCTTTGGTGACTTGGTACTGTAAGCCGGAAGCAGTTGTTTTAATACCTGCTTTTTTCGCATTTTCAGTCAGGAAAGTATCACTTGAAGCTTGAGCCTGTTTTGCACTATCAAGCTGCTTTTGTTGCATTTCTTTCTGGAACTGCTCATAAGCTGCCTGTAATTCTTCTTCCGTATAGGCAGGTGCAGAACGCGCATGTCCTTCACGTACACCAGTCACAAAACTGTTGATATCTAGCTCAGGAGGAGTCTGATGCGCCACTTCATAACCGAGTGCATAGCTGATTTTAGAGACAGCAGAGGCATCTTTAGATGCTTTTGTAGTTTGAGTAGCAGGGTTTTGAGTTGCATAGTAAACAGGTACTAGCGCGGCACCGCCTAAAAGAACAGCGACGGCAATCGGTAAGGCCTTACTCATGTATTTGTCCAATCTAATGTTATCGTTGAGGTTCAGTCCATCTTAGCAGAAAATTTTAAGAAATCTTGTAGAACGGGTGGTTTTTTAGCAAGTGAATACCTGCATTTGGTACGGTACAAAAAAGAAAAAACCAGCAATGATTGCTGGTTTTTTTTGGGAGCTATCAGATTAGCTGGTTTTGGCTTTCGGCTTATAACTATACGTATAATCATAGCTATAGCTGCCACCTGCTGAACGCTGGATATCATTCAGGATCAGACCATTGACAGTACTACCAGCCTGTTTAAAGCGGTTTACTGTAAGTGCCAGTTCCTTCATCTGGGTTTTTGCATAGCGTGCTACAACCAGATTGAGTCCGACATATCGGGATACAATGATCGCATCCGTAACAGCCAGTACCGGTGGAGTATCAATAATGATATGGTCATAGTGTGGAATCAGTTTTTGCAACAATTCCTGGAAGCGTTCTGAATTCAGAAGCTCGGCTGGATTAGTTGCATTTTCACCACAGCTAATGACATTTAAGTTCGGCACATTGGTGGTTTGTACCACTTTATCCAAAGACACATGCTCATTCAGATATTCAGTTAATCCATACTGGTTATCCAGATTAAAATATTTGTGTATATGGCCACGGCGCAAATCTGCATCAATGATCAGTACACGCTTATTTTTTTCTGCCATGATGACGGCCAGATTGCTGGCAACAAAAGATTTTCCAACTTTTGGTGCTGGCCCTGAAATCATCATGATATTGTTTTTAGCCTGGGTCAGGGCAAAGTGACTCGCTGTACGAATGCTTCTTAAACTTTCAACTGCCATATCATCACTGTGTTTCAGTGCCAATAAGAAAGGCATTTTTTTCTTTTTCAGTAATTTCAGACCAGGTTTCTGAACAGTAGAATGAGCAATATTGGCATAGACTGGAAGATCCAGCTGGTATTCGATCTGACTGCTATCTTTCACCCCAGAACGTAGCATATTACGGAACAATGCCACCAATATGCCCAGGAAAATACCGAAACAGAAGGTTAAAAATAAAATCAGAGGCTGCTTTTGTTGAATCTGGTCAACTGGCTCAAGTGCGGTATCAATAATATGAACATTACCGCTTTCACCCGCTTTAGCAACACGCAGTTGTTGATAAGAATTTACCAGATTGGTGTACAGTTGCTGTTTCACTTCAACGTCACGAGACAGTTGTAAATACTGGCGTTGAATCTCTGGAATATTTTTAAGTGTTGAATTCAATTCACGAATCTTGCCATTCACTACGCGAAGTTGGGCTGTAATTTCACGCATGGCTGGATGGGCAGCTGCATACTTGGCACCTATTTCCGCCTGTCTCTGTTCAAGTAGGGCTCTTTGTGATTCTAAATTAACACTTTGATTTAAATATAATTCTGACTCTCTGGTGATATCAACAGTATTATATTTTTGGCGGAAGCGATTGAAGGCAAATTCTGCATCATCAAGCTGTTTCCTTAAATCCGGCAATTGTTCATCCAGGAAAGCCAGTGTTCGTGCGGTATCTGTTGAACGGCGTGTAATATTATGCTGGCTGTAAACTGCTAAAATCGTATTCAGGACTTTAGTAATGTGCTGTTTATCTTGACCCTGATAGCGAAGTTGTAGAACACCGCTCAGATCACCTTTTTCTGTAATTGTATAATTGGCAAGAATAGAATCGATCGCCGCAGGCAATGAGAGCTTTTTCAACTGATAGCTGTTATCGAGATTATCTTGAGTAAAGATAGCAATTTTCCAGTCGCCCTGTGCAGCTTTAGCCTCAACCGGCTGGTTCAGTGCGCCTTGAAAAACAATTTCTTCGGTCAGTGGATTGATCAGGCTAAAGCTCTGTTGTTGAAATTTCAGCAGCAGATTTTTATCCAGATAGGCTACAGGAACGTCAAACTGGCGGATATCAAAGCTTTTTTGGCCATCTTTAAAGCGCACAGTTTCGGTCTGATATTCAGTTTGAGAAGTTCTGCCTTGAATCAAACGGTTGATAAAAGAGTCTTCAGTGCTGGCAATATGCAGATCCAGATTTAAACGGTCAATTACGGATTCGAGAATCGTGCGTGATTTTAAAACCTCAATCTCGGCATTGGATGAAGACATCTGACTCACAATGCTGGACAGACTGCCAAGTAAAGCAGCTGATGAGCCTCTACTTTCTTCGACCTGGACGATTGCATCAACCTTATAGTTAATTGCTGCGGTACGTAGGTAAAGCAGCACTACAATCAGGCTGAGCAAACCACATAGCAGGATGAGCTTCCATTGCGCGAGCAGGGAAAAGAACACCCCTTTTAGGTCAATCATATTATCGGTATTGTTATTTTTGTTCATAATTTTACTATCTAAAAGTTTAAAAGTGATTTTTCCAGTCGCTGATGCTGTTTTGAATTAATTCAAAACAGCATCAGCGACTTGCTGCCACTGCGAGAAAGGATCCTCAATATTCTGTTTTTTTATCCTCTCTTGGGATGTCTAGTCTGCTAAAGACCAGACATTCTGATTCTGATCAGAATAATGTTGTCTTTCATCTAATCTGTTTCATATCTGGTTTTCGGGCACCATGGAGTTGCAGGTGAAGTCCATGGAGGAATTAAAAATTGTTTTTTTATTACGACTAACAGTCATTATTTAAATGACCCAGCCTTATAGATTTAATCTGAAAGTACGGGTAGATCTTATAAATAAATGTTTAGTCACTGATTGATAATCAACATGCCCAAAACAGGTTGCTAAAAGATTTTTAATTTTCATACTTTCACCTATCGTATAGCTGAGCCAGCGACATATGAAAATGGAAGAATCTGGCTCACTACGCGTTCCCAGCGTGTCAGACCGGTAGCATCAACATAGACAATATCGTTACTATTCATCTTGAACTGTTTAGCCAGACCAAAATCTCCCAGATTTTTTAAACTTAAGTGATAGATTTCAGTCATCTTGTTGTCAGAATTGCCACGCAAGACATAAATTCGACTCGGATTGGCAGAATATGGATTAATCCCTTCGCTTTCACCCAGTACATCGGCAAGTGTCATGCCCTGGTCACGAATGGGTAATGGTTTATTGGTGCCGGCTTCACCCATGACATAGATTTTCTGGTTTTCCCGAGGACTGATATACAGGGTGTCATTGGGTTGAATCAGTAGCTTGTGTAAGGAATAACCCGCTTTTTCCAAAGCAATCGTGTTCAGATCATAGGTCACACCTTGGCGTACGAGCTGGATTGAAGTGGAATCACCTTGCTCATTAATCCCGCCAGCCAGGCCCAGCGCCGTATACACACTTACCGGCTGATCAGTCAGATAAAATTGTCCAGCTGATTTCACGTTACCTACTACTGAATAACGCTGTCCCTGATAGGAAATTACTCTCACGACCACATCCGGGTTATTCAAATAAGGAATCAACAAACGTCGCACTTCCTGATTCACTTGTGGAAGGGTTTTTCCGGCTGCTTTATAACGATTGATGAATGGAAACTGGATATAACCATTCCGGTCAATCTGATAACCATTGTTATTGTCGCTTGCTGTAGGAACGGCACTAATTTCAGGATAAGCCCATAACTGGAAAGATAAAATATCTCCTGGATTTAAGCGGTAATCCTGCACCTCAGTCTGAAATAGTGGAGCATAATGACTGAGATTATTCGTTTGCGCAGACTGTACTACAGGTAATGTATCCTGAGTCAGTTTCACCAGATTGACTGGAGTTCCCAGTTCAGTTTGATAGATTCCTTCTGTCGGTAAATCATACGTTTGAAAGCCGGATGTTGCTGCACATCCAACCAGAGATAGGCTTAAGGTAAAAGTACCTAAAAGGTGTCTATAGTTCACTTGAAACCCCTTTATTTTTTATATGTTCAGAATTGGTATTTATTAATAATTATTAATTTTTTTGAATTCGGTTTATGTGATTAACGTCTAAAAAATATAATAGATCACATACCTTGTCTATAGCTATTCTTAAGTCAATTTAACAAGTTTGAGCTGAAATTTAACTGTAAGATTGACGAAAATGGACGTGAAACCGTGATTAAATAAGCTATAGAGATATAGTGAATTGCTTAAGATAGCATTAGAATATTAATTGTTTCCAATTGTTATTTTTTAAATAAGTACTATTCTTCAATGATAGAAGGAATTAAGCCCTGAAATTAATATGGAAAAGTATTTTCATATAATTTTTATCTAATCTAGAGGTTTTTTAGATCATTGATTTTTCTTAATATTCAATTATATTTTGAGGAATTTTAAGATACTTTATTTTTATATTAATCAAAATAATCCGTTGTTAATTAAAATAATATTTAATTAGTTTAGGTGATTGTTAAATTAATATTAGTGGAAAATTATCTGAAAACTAAAAGCCTATATAAGATGGATTAAGTTTAAAAAAAATTATCCAGATTTTTAAAATGTAACTACATTTGATGATTAGCTGTTCTATGGGTAGTTTGTGTAATAAAATTAATATATCTTATAGACAAATCAATAAAAACAGACGTGCCTAGACGGCACCAATACATTAAAAATAATTTGTGAAAAGTAAAATAAAAAATATTAAAGGATAATCAAAATGGTGATGAATATATTGGTAACCGGTGGGGCCGGTTTTATTGGATCTGCCGTCATTCGGCATCTCATTAACGAGACTGAACATCATGTATTAAATGTTGATAAGTTAACTTATGCAGGTAATCTGGAGTCACTGATTTCTGTATCGGATCATCCCCGTTATCAATTTGCGCAAACTGATATTTGCGACCATGTATCTTTAACCCGATTATTTTTAGAGTTTCAGCCAGATATTGTTATGCATCTGGCTGCAGAGTCTCATGTAGACCGTTCGATTGATGGTCCGGCAGAATTTATTAATACAAACATTGTGGGAACTTACACTTTATTAGAAGTAGCCCGAAAGTATTGGCAAAATCTATCTACGATTAAAAAGTCTAGATTCAAATTCCATCATATTTCAACGGATGAAGTATATGGAGACTTAGAAGGTACAACAGACTTATTTACTGAAACTACGCCTTATTTACCAAGCTCACCTTATTCAGCGAGTAAAGCCAGTTCGGATCATTTGGTTCGGGCCTGGCATAGAACCTATGGTTTGCCAGTCGTAGTCACGAACTGTTCAAATAATTATGGTCCTTATCACTTTCCTGAAAAGTTAATTCCTTTGATGATCTTAAATGCCCTGGATGGTAAGCCATTGCCGGTTTATGGCAATGGTCAACAGATCCGGGACTGGCTTTTCGTAGAAGATCATGCGCGTGCTTTATATCAGGTTGCCACCGAAGGCACCGTAGGGAAAACCTACAATATCGGGGGGCATAATGAAAAACAGAATATCGAGGTAGTTAAAACCATTTGCAAAATTCTGGATGAGCTCAAACCCCGTCCGGAGGGAAAAACTTATGCAAGCCTCATCACTTTTGTTAACGATCGGCCAGGTCATGATTTACGTTATGCGATTGATGCTTCAAAAATCGAGCGCGAACTAGGCTGGAAGCCACAAGAGTCCTTTGAAACAGGTATCCGGAAAACGGTGCAATGGTATCTGAATAATCTGGAATGGTGTCAGCGTGTTCAGGATGGTTCTTATCAGCGTGAACGTTTAGGGGAGGCAGTATAATGTTAAGAACAACAAAAGGGATTATCTTGGCAGGTGGCTCAGGTACACGTTTGCATCCTATTACCAAAGGAATTTCGAAGCAGTTACTTCCAATTTATGACAAACCAATGGTTTATTACCCCTTATCTGTATTAATGTTGGCCGGTATTCGTGAAGTCCTAGTGATTAGTACACCAGAAGATATTGAAGGGTTTAAGCGCTTATTAGGGGATGGTTCGCAATTTGGCATGGAGCTGAGCTATGCGATTCAGCCTCGTCCTGATGGCCTGGCACAAGCCTTTATCCTGGGTGAAAAATTTATCGGTCAAAGCAATGTATGTCTGGTACTAGGCGATAATATTTTTTATGGCCAAGGTTTTACGCCCATGTTACGTCAGGCGGCAGCACGGCAAAAAGGTGCAACAGTATTTGGCTATCAGGTGAAAGATCCTGAACGCTTTGGCGTCGTAGAATTCGATGAACAGCAACGGGTAATTTCAATCGAAGAAAAGCCCCAAAATCCAAAATCTAACTTTGCGGTGACAGGTTTATATTTTTATGACAATGATGTCATCCAGATTGCCAAACAGGTCAAACCCTCTGAACGGGGTGAGCTGGAAATTACCTCAATTAACCAGGCCTATCTGGAACGTGGTGACCTAAATGTTGAACTGCTGGGACGTGGCTTTGCCTGGTTAGATACAGGTACCCAGGGTAGTTTGCTTGAAGCGGCTCAATTTGTTGAAACCCTCGAAAGACGTCAAGGTTATAAAGTTGCTTGTCTAGAAGAAATCGCCTTGAACAATGGCTGGTTGAGTAAAGAGCAAGTTTTAGCGATTGGTCATACCATGCATAAGAATGGCTACGGTCAATATCTGATTTCTTTGGTGGGGTAATGAGCATGAACTTAATTAAGTGGATTGAATTACCTAACCTGGGAGATCACCGCGGCAGTCTGGTCGTCGCAGAAGCCAATCGGAATATACCCTTCAGTATACAGCGACTTTATTATATTGCTGGCGCTCAACCTGATGTTCCACGCGGATTCCATGCACACAAGCAACTTCGACAGATTGCTTTTGGAATTCAAGGTAGCTGTAAAATGCTGATGGATAATGGCAGAGAAAAACAGGAAGTTTTAATTGCTCAATCTAATAAGGGATTATTGATCCCACCTATGGTTTGGCATGAGATGCATGATTTTTCAGAAGATTGCATCCTATTGGTACTGGCAAGTGATTACTATGATGAAAGTGATTACATTCGTAATTACGACCAGTTCCTAAAAGAAGTAGATCAGACTTTGATTGAGCAGATCACTAAATAATAAAATTAATTCATTAGAATGAAGGCCTTGCAAAAGAAGAAGCTTCAGAAGATAGAATTGTAAAAATAATAATAAATATTAAGGAGATATATGACGTGATTAAGCCGCTTACATCATTGCGTATGTTTTTCGCACTTTTTGTTTTTCTGAGTCATTTGGCTTTTCTAAAAGAAACAGACTATGCCAATATTTTTAATAGTATTTTTGACGAAGGCTTTTTAGGGGTCAGCTTTTTCTTCATTTTGAGTGGATTTATCTTAGCCTACAATTATAAAGAAAAGTTTTTAATCGGAAATATTTCGAAAAGAGAATTTTATATTTCTCGTTTAGCCAGAATATATCCCGTACATATTGCCACAACAGCACTGGTATTTTTATTGACTTTTGCTCAGTCTGGCAAGGGTTGGGAATATTTAATACAGCATGTTTTTCTGATACAAAGCTTTTTTACTTCAGAAGAGATCCATTTCTCATTGAATTCTCCTTCCTGGAGCATCTCTGATGAAATGTTCTTCTACCTGCTGTTTCCATTTGCATTTTTGATTTCTGAAAAAATCAGAAGTTATATTTTTATATTATATCTTATAAGTATTTTGATTCTAAATATTCAGCTCGATAAAAATCAGGATCACTATTGGTTATATATTTCACCATATGTACGTTTTTCTGACTTCTTACTCGGTATTATCCTGTTTGATATTTTTGAAAAAGTAAAAGTGGGCTATTCCAAAATTAAGCAACCTATAGTTATATTTGAATTAGGGGCTATTTTACTTTTTATTTTATTCTTTATATTTCATAATAAAATAGATATAAGTTACAGGTATTCAATTTACTACTGGGTGCCTATGGCAGCAATTATTTTAACTTTTGCACTGTCTCATGTTGCTCAGAACAAAAGTATAATCACCCAGTTTTTATCAAATAAATACATGGTGTTAGCAGGAGAAATCAGTTTTTCCTTTTACTTGCTGCATGTTCTGGAAATACAAATTTTAAATTATATAAGAAAAATATTTTCATTGAATATGGACTTAATGCTGTTTTCCTTTTTTATATTTATTGCCACTCTAATCGCTAGCTTTTTAATGTATAGATTTATTGAAAAACCGCTAAATAAGAAAGTAAAACAATTTTTATTGGAGCCAAGCTTTAAATCTAAAGGTTATGAACTGAATAAATAGGATTGTATTTAAATACTATAGGTATATTAATTTTAATTAATATGAGACTAAAAATAAATATAAATTTTTATATGAGAGTGATAAAAATGATTCCTTTTCTTGATCTGAAAGCGATAAATACTCAATACCGTGATCAACTGATTGCAGCTTGCACTCAGGTAATCGACTCTGGTTGGTATATCTGTGGCAAAGAATTAGAAGAATTTGAGCATAATTTTGCAAATTATTGTGGAACACGATATGCCATAGGTGTTGCTAATGGCTTGGATGCTCTTATTTTAACGCTACGCGCATGGAAAGAATTAGGAAAACTCCATGAAGGAGATGAGGTTATTGTCCCTTCAAATACCTATATTGCAAGTATCTTAGCAATTTCACAGAATAATCTGAAACCGGTACTGGTTGAACCGGATATAACGACTTTTAATATTGATAACAAGAAAATTGAAGCAGCCATAACTCCAAAAACAAAGGTAATTTTGCCTGTGCATTTATATGGACAACTTGCGGCAATGCCAGAAATTATGGCCATTGCCAAAAAATATAACTTGCTGGTTTTAGAAGATTCGGCCCAGAGTCATGGTGCTGAAATAAATGGTCAAAAAGCAGGAAATTGGGGAGATGCTGCAGGTTTCAGTTTTTATCCTGGTAAAAACTTAGGCGCACTTGGTGATGGAGGAGCAATT
This sequence comes from Acinetobacter sp. YH16031, assembly GCF_013417335.1. Classification (NCBI taxonomy): domain Bacteria; kingdom Pseudomonadati; phylum Pseudomonadota; class Gammaproteobacteria; order Moraxellales; family Moraxellaceae; genus Acinetobacter; species Acinetobacter sp. YH16031. The sequence continues at coordinate 8,892 of NZ_VPED01000018.1, read as the reverse complement.
ACTACCAATGATACTGAGTTAGCGCATATGCTTAAAGCTATACGTAATTATGGTTCACATGAAAAATATAAAAACCTGGTACCGGGTGTAAATAGTCGTCTTGATGAAATTCAAGCTGCAATCCTGAATGTGAAACTTAAATTTTTAGATCAGGAGAATCAGCATCGTCGGCATATTGCAGATCTATATTTAAAAGAAATTCACAATCCAGCAATTGAGCTATCGTGCAAAAATAGAGATACCGAAACTGATACCCAACATGTCTGGCATTTATTTGTGATCCGAACAAAATATCGGGAAAAATTACAACAATATTTAGCAGAAAACGGGGTACAGACACTCATTCATTATCCAATTCCGCCTCATCAGCAGCAGGCTTATAAGGAATGGAATGGCTTAAGTTTTCCAGTTTCAGAACAGATTCATGCTGAGGTCCTAAGCTTACCGATTGGACCCACTTTATCTATGGATGAAGCAAAGCAGGTTGTTCAGTTATGTAATGGTTTTCAGGCATAGATGAATCTATTTAGGACCAGTGTACTGAATGGTGTAGCCGTTTTGATTAAAACCATCACCATGTTTGTACTAAATAAAATTCTGGCTGTATATCTAGGACCCACTGGATATGCAGCGATCGGCCAATTTCAGAATTTTATTCAAATGGTGACGACCTTTGCTGGTAGTGCGATTAATACCGCAGTAGTTAAATATACGGCTGAATATCATGAAGATGAGACTAAACAACGAGCAGTCTGGAAAACAGCAGGAAGTATTGTTTTTCTATTTAGTTTCGTTTTTGCGATTCTCATACTTATTTTTCAAAAGCAGCTGGCATTATATATATTTCAATCACTTAAGTACCAAACGATTTTTATCTGGTTTGCTGTTTTTTTAATATTTTTCAATTTCAATACGCTATTTTTAGCCATATTGAATGGAAAAAAAGAAATTTTAAAGCTGGTGCTTGCAAATATTGCCGGTAGTTTATTTGCACTTGCAATCACTGGTGTTTTGGCAATCAAGCTGCAGTTATATGGGGCTTTAATTGCATTATCCATCTATCAGTCAATTGCATTTATAGTGACATTAATACTCTGTCATAGAGCAGACTGGTTTGAGTTTTCCTCCCTATTAGGAAAAATAGACATAGGAATTACCAAAAAATTTGCTTCGTTTATTCTTATGGCACTAGTCAGTGCAATCTGTGTGCCGCTATCGCACATGTTAATTCGAGCCTACTTAACCCAAGAATTTAGTTTGGCTTATGCGGGTTATTGGGAAGCGATGATTCGTCTAAGCACAGTATATCTTTTGCTTGTAACCACTACATTAGGCGTGTATTACTTGCCGCGCTTATCAGAACTAAGTGCAATTGATGAAATTAAGAAAGAGGTCTATTTAGGTTATAAGTTTATTTTTCCACTTGCTGTGGTAGGCGGAATTTGTGTTTTCATACTACGTGATTGGATTATCAACTTATTATTTAGTCCATCTTTTGCCCCTATGCAGGATTTATTTCTTTGGCAAATGATGGGAGATGCCTTGAAGATAGGAAGCTGGATACTGGCTTATTTAATGCTCAGCAAAGCAATGACTAAACTCTATATTTGTACAGAGATTATATTTACAGTGTCTCTCATTGCTTTAACTTATATATGTACTCAAGTATTTGGTTTCGAAGGTGTTTCTATTGCTCATCTCATAAATTATGGGCTGTATTGGATCGTAATCAGTTTATTTATATTTAAACAATTAAAATAAAGAGGGAATAATATGATGATAAGTGAACAACCCTTAGTCTCTATAGTTATACCAAGTTATAATCATGAAAGGTTTATACGTGATAGCATCAAGAGTGTTATTGACCAGTCTTATCAGAATATTGAGTTAATTATTATTGATGATGGATCTACAGATGCTTCAGTAGAAAAAATACAAGAATTAATTTCATTATGTGAAAAACGGTTTACCCGATTTGAGTTTAGACATCGTCCAAATAAGGGCTTGAGCGCGACTCTAAATGAAGCATTAGAATGGGCACAGGGGGAATATTTTTCTTCTCTAGCCTCCGATGATATAATCTTAAAAGGTAAAATAAAAATACAAACTAAATTTCTAAGCCAGAATAAGAACTGTATAGCTGTATTTGGAGGAGTATCAATTATTGATAATGGTTCTAATCTTGTGAAAAATAGAGTTAAAAAAAGAAAAAGTTATACCTTTGACCAGATTTTATTGTTAGAACATGATTTGCCGGCTACTACACAACTTATTCGTACTCAAGCTTTAAAAAAAATAGGTGGCTACAATGCAGAAGTGCAAATAGAAGACTGGTATATGTGGCTGCTTTTAGCGCAAGCAGGGGAGTTATGCTATCTTCCTGTGCTTTTTGCAAAATATAGGTTGCATGACAATAATATGCATAAGCAAACGACTCTTATGCACGATTCAAGAATGATGATTCTAAGTGAATATCAGAATCATATTTTATTTAATAAAGCAAAAAAGAGAGCTTTGTGGATTAATGCATTTGAACTAGGGCTATTATCTAAAAAGAAATCATTAGAAAAGATGATAAAAATTTTAAAAGAATATCCTTCAGAAATTTTAACATATGATTTTTTTAGATTTTTTTATTGGCTACTAATTAAAAAAGATTTTTAATAATTAAAAAAATTTATATAAACAACTATATTTTAACTTTATTTAAAAAATAATTTAGTTAGTAATATAAAAATATTAATCATTTCTTTTGCTGATTCTAGGCATTAGATAATAATAAAAGGAATGGATAATGATTATTTTAAATGAAAGTAATTCAAAAAATAACATTATTTTTTTAGATGATATTAATTTAAAAGATAAAGTGGTTATATACTTTATCTTGCTATCATTTTTCTTATCTCAGTTTTATTTTTGGTCCAGTGGGGTTCCACAATTTAGTCACCTTTTTATTATGGCGGCTATATTTTTATTATTCAGCCGTAGCTCAAAAATAACCATCGAATACTCAAGTGTAGCTTTAATCTTTGTCGCATATACAATTTGTGTAAATTTTGCTTGGTATTTGATTGTTCTAGATCCCAGTTATATGGTTTCTACCATTTACTGGATCTTTAACTTGTTGTTTTTTTTATTATTAATGAATTTGAGTTCCTCTCAAGTTAACTTTTTTTATGAAAAAATACTGTTTCTTATTCCATTTTCCTATGTAATAGAAATTGCGATCTGGGCAAGTGGATTAGGTCGTTACAATTTTGAACCACGATACAATGGTCTTTTTAATGATCCCAATCAGATGGCATTTTGGGTTTTAACTACCTGTGCTATTTTTTTATATATTTCTGAAAGTAATTTAAAAAAGATAATCGTTTATTTTTTAGCTTTATTCTTAATTCTATTGACCATGTCAAGATCTGCTTCAATTGGTTTTTTAATGCTTACTTTAGGATTTATATTTAGTCAAAAAGGGGATCTGAATAAAAGAATATTTGTATTTTTTGGCATATTAGTCATTTTTAGTACCCTCAGTTACTTTTTATATCATTTAGGGGCTTTTGATAGTGTTGTTCTGCGTTTTGTCGAAGGCCTGGATCAAAAAGATAGTCAGGCAGAAGGACGAGGTCTTTTTAACTTCCTTGAATATCCTCAATATTTAATTTTTGGTGCTGGCCAAGGTGCACACTGGTTATATAATCCAAAAGGAAACGAAATTCATTCAACCTGGTTAGGTATCCTTTTTTATTATGGGATCGTCGGTATCTCTTTATTTTTAATCTTTTTATATCAAATATTTAAAAAATTATCATTTTCAAACAAGCTGATATTCTTGGGGCCGATGCTATATGGGTTTACAACTTATAGCGCAAGAACACTCATTTTTTGGTTTTTATTGGCCGCTTTTTTACTATTTTCAAATAATAATAAGGAAGAATAACTATGTATATTTCTATAGGAATACCATTTTTTAATGCTGAAAAATATTTAGAAGATGCGATTAAATCGGTATTAGCGCAAACTTTTCAAAATTGGGAATTAATTCTGGTAGATGATGGGTCAACAGACCGATCATTAGAAATTGCGCGCTCATTTAATGATCCGAGAATCCGTATCATAGCTGATGGGCATAATAGAAGATTACCCTACCGCTTAAATCAGATTATCAATGAAGCAAAGTATGATTTTATTGCACGTATGGATGCCGATGATTTAATGGCAGTCGATCGTCTTGAAAAACAGATTAAAGTACTAAATGAAAATCCAGATATTGATCTTGTAGTCACCAGCTTATATTCAATTGGAGACAAGAATGAAATTTTAGGAAAGAGAATCTATTCTAATCATCAAATGCAGCCCAAAGAAATTTTGCAAGGTGTTACTAATATACTGCATCCCTCATTACTTGCCCGAAAGGAGTGGTGTAAAAGGAACCCTTATCAAGTCGATAATTGCTTAGCTGAAGATTATGAACTATGGCTTTCAGCTGCGATAAAAAATGATTTTAATTACGTCGTTTTACAGGAACCTTTATATTTTTATAGAGAAGTTGAAAATGTAAAAAAAGAAAAAATGATCCGTGGTTATAATACCCAGATCGGAGTAATCAATAAATATTATAATAGTACTATTTCCGATCTTGAAAAAAATAAGATTGTTTTAAAGTTTGAAATTAAAAAAATTATTGTAAAAGTACTAAATTTTTTGAACTTAATGCAGATACTACATAAGCGTAGAGTTACATCAGTCTCTGACTCCGATAAAAATTTTTATGCTGCACAATTAGAACTCATAGAGCGTATAAAGCCATGATCTCTAAAAAAATTATCATCATTGGAACGACTGCCTCTAATCTTTACGGTTTTCGCAAAGATTTCATTTTGTCTTGTCTGGCACAAAATTATCATGTTTATGCCTTTGTATCCGAATATACAAATGAGTGGTTGGCCAAAATTCAAGATTTAGGAGTCACCTTAGTGACATATCAGCTTAGTCGAGGAGGGCTGAATCCCTTGGCTGATCTACGTTCAACTTATCAGCTGGCTAAAAAAATAAAAGAAATTCAACCTGATATTGTATTCTCATATTCAACTAAGCCTGTTATCTATGCAACGCTAGCTGCCTATAAGACTAAAGTGCCTTATATTTATGGCATGATCGAAGGACTAGGCTCACCTTTTACTATTCATAAATATGGCCAAAGCTTAAAGGCTAAATTCATACGTTTTGTGCAGGTGGCACTATATCGGCTTGCATTTCCATATCTAGATAAAATTATTTTTTTAAATCATGATGATCCTAAGGATTTAGTCCATCATTATAATTTGCCTCATAAAAAAAATGCGATTGAAGTCTTGGGACCAATTGGTCTTAATTTACAAGATTATGCTTATACAAAATGGAATAATCAGAACAATATATCATTTATATTTATAGCTCGATTGATCGCTGAAAAGGGAATATTTGAATATATAGAAGCAGCACGAATAGTAAAAAGAAAATATCCTGAAGTTGTGTTTAAAATTATTGGTGGATTAGATCCTGAGAATCCAACTGGCTTAAAGCAAGCTGAATTAGATCAGCTAATACAAACAGGTATTATCGAATATAATGGTTTTGTGACTGATGTAGATCAAAGGCTACGTAATAGCGCGGTTTTTGTATTGCCGTCTTATTATCGAGAGGGGGTGCCCCGTAGTACACAAGAAGCAATGGCTGTAGGACGCCCAGTCATCACTACTGATGTTCCAGGCTGCAATGAGACTGTAGTTGATGGGGTGACAGGTTTCCTAATTCCTAAATGGGATGTAGCTGGATTGGTAGAGAAACTGACTTATTTTATAGAACATCCTGAACAAATAAATAAAATGGGCTATCAAGGATTCCTCTATGCTAGAAAGAATTTTAATGCGGATCATATAAACCATAGACTATTACAAATGATGGGCATTAATAAGTTTTAAAAAAGTAATAGTATTTTTCTTAATAAATAGAAAAATTATATTTGATTTAAAAATAATAATTGGGATATAGATATGGGTATTATAATGAAAGAAGACTTAGGTTTTCAAATACATAAATATGAAGCTTCAGATAAAATAATATGGAATGAGTTTTTATTAAAATGTAAAAATTATCATTTTATGTTTAATCGTGATTTTATGGAATATCATGCTGATCGATTTGAGGATTTCTCACTAATATTTAAAAATGAAAAAGGGAAAATTGTAGCTTTATTGCCTGGAAATATCAAAGATAATATTTTTTATAGTCATCAAGGTTTAACTTTTGGTGGTTTTTTAATTACTAGAGATGTTCATGCAGCTGACATGCTAGAATTATTTAATTTATTAAAAATTTATTTAAAACAAAAAAATATTGATAAGATTATATATAAATGCATTCCTGTTATTTATCATAATTATCCTGCTCAAGAAGACTTGTACGCTTTATTTCGAAATGATGCCAAGCTTTATCGACGAGATATTAGTGTTTCTATTGCTCTAAATGAAGAATATTCATACTCAGAAAGTAAAAGAAGATCAGTCAATAAGCTCAAAAAAAATGGAGTTAGCTGTGAGGAAGTAGATCAACCTAGTATGGTTTGGGGAGTAATCCGGGAAGTACTGCGTCAGCATCATAACCAACAACCTGTACATAATGAAGATGAAATAGATTTATTAAAAAGTCGTTTCCCTAATAATATAAAAGCATATAAATGTTGTCTTGATGGAAATATTGTGGCAGGAGCAGTGACTTTTGAAACTGAAAGAGTAGTTCATACTCAATATTTGGCTAGTAATGATAAAGGTAGGGAGAACAAGGTATTAGATTATCTCATTGATCATTTAATAGACAAAAGTAAGAAAAATGCCAAAATATTTGATTTCGGTACTTCTAATGAAAATGAAGGGAAATACTTAAACATTGGATTGATTGATCAAAAAGAAAGATTTGGTGCGCGTGGTATTGTGCATGATTATTATAGTATAGATTTATGATCACCTAATTTTAACTTGAATTATTCCACCTCATTATTATTAGAGGTGGATTTCTAGTTTTCTTAAATTTTTTTTATCTTATCTGGTTTTATATATTTAAGACGGTTTCAATAGAATAAAAATAACGTTATCTTGATTGTATAATTAATTAGAAATATATTTAATTATAAGCTTAAAATAGTATTTTATTGTGATATAAGACTCATTATTTATAAATAAATTACATTTTGTCACATTTTATTTAGTGTGAGATTTGCTATATTTTAAAAAATTATTTATCTTAATAATGAAATATATTTCATTATTAACTGATCTAGTGTAATTATAAATTATTTATTTTAATTTAATATAAGTGGCTAATATTTATAGAAAAAATATAAACTTAAGTTTTTTATTGGGTGAAATTTAACTAAATTTAGTTAAATATATATTTTAATAAAAATAATAATAATATTTTTAAAAAACTAAAATATGAAATTGGCTAACAATAGTCTCTCTACTTTAATAAAAATACAATTGATATGATGCGTAGATAGACATAGTGAGGTGTTTATTAATGGATCTACAACAAGAAAAAAATAAGATCGAAAACTTTGTAAAAAGCTCTATTACAACACGTAAATCGTTATTTATTGAAAAAGATAATATTTTCTTAAAAAAAAATCTTGTAGAAAAAGAAGGGTATAAGAACCAAATCATTCAATTTTCTCCACGGATAAATAAAGTGGCTAAGCTAGAGAAAAAAAAATCTTGGTATTATCGAGGGAAGAAAGATCTAATTTTAAAAAATTCTTTAACATCTTTTCCTCATCTATATTCTAGTAGTGACCTTTTTAGGAGTGATATAAAAGTTGCTAAGCGATTAATCGATATTATTATTTCGCTTGCTGCTATATTTATATTATTGCCAGTTTTTATCATCATTGCTTATAAAGTACGTAGAAATCTAGGCTCCCCAATTTTCTTTTATCAAGAACGACCTGGTAAAAATGGAAAGCTCTTTAAAATGATTAAGTTTCGCTCTATGAGAAATGCATTTGACCAAGAAGGTAATCCCTTACCAGATAAATTTCGAATTACACCATTCGGTCAAAAACTACGTTCTACCAGCTTAGATGAAATGCCTCAGCTTATAAATGTCTTAAAAGGTGATATGAGTATTGTTGGGCCTAGACCTCAAATGAAAGAATTTCTAGAACATTATACGGCTGAACAAATGCGAAGACATGAGGTAAAACCCGGCATGACAGGGCTTGCCCAAGTCAGTGGGCGTAATAACTTATCTTGGGAAGAAAAATTCGACTTAGATGTTCAATATGTTGAGCAGAATAACATTTGGCTAGATTTTAAAATTATGTTTAAAACAGCTAAGGTGATGTTTAATCAAGAAGGAATTAATGCACCAGATCAAGAAGTTGGTGCTGCACGATTTTGTAGAAAGGAGGTCACTGAAAACCATTTACGTGCAAAAGAAGTGAAATAATTTAATAAAGTTCATTATTACTAAAAAATATTTTTAACTTCTTCTAATTATTTTTTAGAAGATTCCTTTTATTTTAATAAAGGTTTATTATTTTTTTAATTATTTCTGGTTGAAATATATTAATCTTATTATTAGATACTTTTATTAGTTATAGTGGATGTCTAAGAAATTTTTTATAATAGTTGTATATTTAATTTTTTCATATTAGAAATAATCAAGGAAGCTGATAAAAAACTTATCTAATAAAAATTATTCCTTTAAAATAAAATTTATTAATAATTTAATAGATCTCTTTCATAAATCAAAAAACGATCTTCTTTTTGGTTAATATTTGCACTCCGGATTTCTTAGCATTCGTGCATAATCTGCGGATGAAATACATCGATTCAAACAAGCTTTCTGATCCTCAGT